>NZ_JBMNDO010000117.1:0-25153 GCF_052542855.1 Streptomyces sp. SAS_281 | reverse complement strand
CAGGGCTTCCTGCACAGCTACAACTACCATCGCTGCCACACCGCACTCGGAGGCCGGCCCCCAATCACCCGCGTCAACAACCCTGCGGGTCAATACACCCCGCGTCCCGCCAGACCGTCAGGTCACCCGTGAAAATGGCGAGGTCGGGGACATCTGCATGAACCGCGCGTGTCGCTTTTTTAGTACGCAACCGACCTACTCGCAGCTGAAGCAGATGGCGCCCGCGTTGCCGTCCACCGCCTTGCGTGAATTCGCGAGGCTCAGCGAGCACTCCTCGCTCACCATGCCCGGCGTACGGCTCGGTCTGCGACTGTCGAGCAAGGGGAACAAAAATTGGTTCAGTCGGCGCACCGGCAACTTTACCCGCAGCCGACGATTCCGCCGAGGAAGAGCTCGCCGATTACGACGTGGTCTTCAGCGCCTCGGACGCCTGCCCCCGGGCCATGCACGAGGAGTTGCCTGGCAGGTGACCCGTCGCGGTGTACGAAGTTCCGCCGGCGGTCGGCGCGATGCCGAATTCGATCATGCGCGGCCCGATCGGAGGCCAGCAGTGCGTCGGACGGGCTTCAAGTCCCGGTGCACGATGTCTTCGGCGTGGACGGCCTGGAGCGCCTGGGCCATCCACGCCATCAGCCACGGCAGCCGACACCGGTAGCAGGCCCCACTGGGCGGGGACGGGCCTCGGCACGCGCAGCCTGGCCGGCCCGTCGGCAGACCATTCAGCAGTGGTTCATTGAACCCTCTTCTAGCTGCAAGTTATCCATGGACATCCAGCCCATGTCGTCTGATGACTGCACTCGCCCATAAACCCACTTGTTATGGTACGAATTGTACACGTAACACCACGCGTAGAAAGAGTAGATTATGTCGACAGATCTTACGTTTGAGCAGGCTGAGGCAGGTCCAGATTTTAGGTGATAGTTGTCGAGAACGTCGAGACGGCCGCTTGAGTTATTAATGACCCCCCACATATAAGAACAGTCGGAGACGGCGTAGGCGGTACCCGTAGTGACGCTCGTACTCATACCTGCCAGGAGGGCACCGGCCCCCAGCAGTGCTGCAATTCTCCTTTTACCTGGCATGACTCCCCTTCATTATCAGCAATAGCTGCCGACTGGTGACCTCGGCCGCAGGCGACCAGTAAAACATTTTCTCTGCAGCTTGCATAGCCCACACTGGAGGGGCATCACATATGTGGAGATATGCGGGCTTCGCAAGTGTCAGCATGCATTGGCGTGCGAACCGATGCGCGACATAGCTAATCGAAAAAGTGGCGCATGCCGATGCAACAGGACATGACTGCGGTGCGGGCTGATTGAGTCAAGTCTCGCTGGAGAATTTTGGGCGGAATTTTCCCGCTTTCTTCCAATGTGGCAGGTGGGTGAGCATTGGGCCTTTTCCATTTTCGGCCACTGAGGCTGCTCATGCAGCCGTAGGGGCTCGACAGCGGGTCGGCGAAGAGTTGCGGCTCAAAGTGCCAGGCGCCGCGCGTGGCCCACCCCGGACGAATTGAGGGCGCTCAAGGACCAGCCTGAATCGAGAGCAGTCGGCCCGCTGGCCCTTGAATAATGAACAGGAACGGTGGCCCGGAGCGGCCGCCCACGCTCAGGCGAATCTACCAAGTGAACCCGGCCTGCTAGGCGCCCCAGGCCTCACCAAGACACCGCTCTCCAGTTGCACTCTCCGAGTGGGCGAGTAAATCCATACCGCCCGAAATCGGTCAGGCAGCTCCTCCGCTCCATGCCTCCAGGACGACACGGACACGACGTGGCCACCTGATTGGCCGGAAAAGTTCTAGCACAGGAGTCTCGACCCGCCTTTGAGCTTGTAACACGATCATGGTCGGGTCTTCTTGAGGCGTCGGTAGCAGATGAGGCTGCAGGCGAGGGAGACGAAGGCGTCGTGGAGTTCGGTGCGGCGTTCTCAGCGGATGGCGAGTCGTTTGAAAGCGTGGAGCAGAGCGAACGTCTGCTCCACGACGTATCGCAGCTTGCCGAGGCCTTTGATGTTCGGTGATCCCTTGCGGGAGATGACGGGCAGGATTCGTCGGCGGCGAAGCTCGTCGCGGTGGGCGTTGGAGCCGTAGCCCTTGTCGCCGAGCAGGGCTTCGGGTCGTCGGCGGGGCCGGCCGGGTCGGCCTGCGACGGGTGGGATGTTGTCGACCAGGGCGAGGGTCTGGGTGACGTCGTTGACGTTGGCGGCGGTGGTGATGACCTTGAGCGGGGTGCCGTGTCCGTCGCAGATCAGGTGGTGTTTGCTGCCCGTCTTCCGCCGGTCGACCGGCGACGGACCGGTGTCGGCGCCCCCTTTTTCGCGCGGATGTGAGACCCATCCACGCACGCACGTGACCAGTCGAGTTCGCCGGCCGCGTTCAGCTCCGTGAGCAGGACCCGATGCAACTGGTCGAAGACCCCCGCCCGCTGCCACCGGTCCAGGCGGCGCCAGCACGTCCGTCCCGAGCCGAACCCCAGCTCCAGGGGCAGAAGTTGCCAGGCTATGTCGTTGTAGAGGACGAAGAAGATGCCTTGGAGGCAGAGTCGGTCCGGCACCGGCCTCGGCGACCGCTCCGGCCATGGCGGCAGCAACGGCTCGATCAGCGCCCACAACTCATCGTCCACGATCCACGGTTGAGTACCCACACCCTCACGAACGGCCGAATCATCACACCGGTAACGCCCTGCCAGCCATCATTCACAAGATCGTGTTACGAGCTCTTAGCGGGCGGCGAACGTCAGCTCTCCCACATCCGCTTCGAAGGCCCCGCCCTGCCACTGGCAACATCAGGGGGCGCCTAACGTGATACCTGCCGCCTTCAAGGGGGTTCACGCGCCGTGCGCTGCTGCGTTGTTCGGGCGGGCGGCTCAGAAGGGTCCCCACTCGTCAGGGCCCGAAGTGCGTGGACGAGGCCAGGCCGGTTCCCTTTGAGAGGTGTTTCCGCAGTAAACCCTTGGTGCTCTCGTTGGGGCCTCCCTGCCTGAAGCAGGCAGGGCCGCAGAACCAAATGGGCTTTCGGCGGCGACGGTGAACGCCCGATGGGCGGCTACCTCCGTTTCCTGGTCCCAGGTCGGCCCGGCCGACAGCTTCGGCAGCGAATCTCCCAGTTGGTGGTGGAGGTGCTGCGGCCCAGCCCGGCGGCGAGCTGACGGACGCGCCGTCTTTCGCAGGGTCGGCTATGTGGATGCGGGCGGGCTTCTGAACGTGCCAGAACGAGATGCGAGGCGGCTTCCCACGCTGGTTCCGGAGGTCTGTCCCGGCACCGGCATGGGAAGCTGCCTCCGACCGCCCGGCGGTGAGTGCCAACCGCCGCGCCACGACCCGCCAGCGCGCAGCTTGATGCCGGCCATCCGGGTGGCTTCCCGCGTGCCGTGCCCCTGTGCCTTTAAAGTGACGCGGCCCGCTCTCGAGCCATCCTCTTCCCGGTCGGCCGCCCTCGGTTCTCCTGATTCTCTAACTCCATTGCATCCCCTGACCTGGGGTGTTGCTACGATCAGTAGAACTCAAGCGGTTGCAGGCTGTGCCGTTTGCGAGAAGTCCCGCGGGGACCCCCGTTACGGCAGGTTGCGCGCCATCACGATGCGCTGGACCTGGTTCGTGCCCTCGTAGATCTGGGTGATCTTCGCGTCGCGCATCATGCGCTCGACCGGGTAGTCACGGGTGTAGCCGTAGCCGCCGAGGAGCTGGACCGCGTCCGTGGTGACCTCCATCGCTACGTCGGACGCGAAGCACTTGGCGGCGGCGCCGAAGAACGTGAGGTCGGCGTCGACGCGCTCGGACTTGGCGGCGGCCGAGTACGTGAGCTGCCGGGCGGCCTCCAGCTTCATGGCCATGTCGGCGAGCATGAACTGGACGCCCTGGAAGTCCGCGATCGGCTTCCCGAACTGCTTGCGCTCCTGGACGTACCCCTTGGCGTAGTCCAGCGCGCCCTGGGCGACGCCGAGGGCCTGGGCCGCGATCGTGATGCGGGTGTGGTCCAGGGTCTTCATCGCGGTGGCGAAACCGGTGCCCTCCTCGCCGATCATGCGGTCGGCGGGGATGCGGACGTTGTCGAAGTAGACCTCGCGGGTCGGGGAGCCCTTGATGCCGAGCTTCTTCTCGGGGGCGCCGAAGGAGACGCCCTCGTCGGACTTCTCCACGACGAACGCCGAGATGCCCTTGGAGCGCTTCTCCGGGTCCGTGACGGCCATGACCGTGTAGTACTCGGAGACGCCCGCGTTGGTGATCCAGCGCTTCACGCCGTTGAGGACCCAGAAGTCGCCGTCGCGCACGGCGCGGGTCTTCATGCCCGCCGCGTCGGAGCCCGCGTCCGGCTCGGAGAGGCAGTACGAGAACATGCCGTCGCCCTTGGCCAGCGGGCCCAGGTACTTCTTCTTCAGGGCCTCGCTGCCGGAGAGGACGACCGGGAGGGAGCCGAGCTTGTTGACGGCCGGGATCAGGGAGGAGGACACGCAGGCGCGGGCCACCTCCTCGATCACGATGACCGTGGCGAGCGCGTCGGCGCCGGCGCCTCCGTACTCCTCGGGTACGTGGACCGCGTGCAGATCGGCGGCGGTGAGGGCGTCCAGCGCCTCCTGCGGGAAGCGGGCCTCCTCGTCGACCGCGGCCGCGAACGGGGCGATCTTCGCCTCGGCGAGCGCACGCACCGTCTCACGGAGCATCTCGTGCTCCTCCGCCGGACGGTACAGGTCGAAATCGGTCGAACCCGCCAAGACGCTCACTCCCCAGGGTGCTAACTACCGTTAAGTAACCTAATTTTATGCGTTCGGCCCCTCCCCGGCATACGCGCTCGGGCCGTGAGCTGCGCGACAGCCGGAAATGGGAGGTTTCCCGGGCGGGACTATGCTCATTCACCGCATCTCCGTCCGCACCTCACAGGAGCACTTCATGGCCCTCAGGATCACCGTGATCGGCACCGGCTATCTGGGCGCCACGCACGCAGCGGCCATGGCGGAGCTCGGCTTCGAGGTCCTGGGGCTCGACGTCGTCCCCGAGAAGATCGAGATGCTGTCCGCCGGCCGGGTACCGATGTACGAGCCGGGCCTGGAGGAGATGCTCCAGCGGCACGTCGCGGGCATCGAGGGCTCCACCGGGCGGCTGCGGTTCACCACCTCCTGGGAGGAGGTCGCCGAGTTCGGCGATGTGCACTTCGTCTGCACCAACACCCCGCAGAAGCACGGCGAGTACGCCTGTGACATGACCTACGTCGAGAGCGCCTTCGACTCGCTGGCCCCGCTCCTGACCCGCCCCGCCCTCGTCGTCGGCAAGTCCACCGTGCCGGTCGGCTCCGCCGCCCGCCTCGCCGCCCGCCTCGCGGAGCTGGCCCCCGTGGGCGCCGACGCCGAGCTGGCGTGGAACCCGGAGTTCCTGCGCGAGGGCTTCGCGGTGGACGACACCCTGCACCCGGACCGGATCGTCGTCGGCGTGACGGGCGAGCGGGCCGAGAAGCTGCTGCGCGAGGTGTACGCCGTCCCGGTCGCCGAGGGCTCCCCGTTCGTCGTGACGGACTACCCGACCGCCGAACTGGTGAAGACGGCCGCGAACTCCTTCCTGGCCACCAAGATCTCGTTCATCAACGCCATGGCCGAGATCTGCGAGGCCGCCGGCGGCGACGTGGCGAAGCTGGCCGAGGCCATCGGCCACGACGAGCGCATCGGCAAGAAGTTCCTGCGGGCCGGTATCGGCTTCGGCGGCGGCTGCCTGCCCAAGGACATCCGGGCGTTCATGGCCCGCGCCGGTGAGCTGGGCGTCGACCAGGCGCTGACGTTCCTGCGCGAGGTCGACTCGATCAACATGCGCCGCCGGGGCCACATGGTCGAGCTGGCCCGGGAGGCCGTGGGCGGTACCTCCTTCCTCGGCAAGCGGGTCGCCGTGCTGGGCGCCACCTTCAAGCCAGACTCGGACGACGTACGCGACTCCCCGGCGCTCAACGTGGCCGGCCAGATCCACCTCCAGGGCGGCCAGGTCACCGTCTTCGACCCGAAGGGCATGGAGAACGCCCGCCGCCTCTTCCCCACCCTCGGTTACGCGGAGAGCGCGCTCGACGCGGTGCGCGGGGCGGACGTCGTGCTGCACCTGACGGAGTGGCGCGAATTCCGCGAGCTGGACGCGGAGGCGCTGGGCGCGGTCGCCGGCCACCGGATCATCCTCGACGGGCGCAACGCGCTCGACCCGGCCGTGTGGCGCGAGGCCGGCTGGACCTTCCGCGCGATGGGCCGCCCGACCGCCTGACCCGCCCCCCTTCTCAGCCGCGCCTCGCGCGGTACGCACGCATCTTGGCGCGGGCGCCGCACACCGACATCGAGCACCAGCGGCGGCGGCCCGCCGGGCTGCGGTCGTAGTAGGCCCAGCGGCAGTCCGCCGCCTCGCACGCCTTGAGCCTGGCCCAGGTCCCGTCGGCCGACGCGGCGGCGACGGCGACGGCGATCCGCGCGGTCAGCCCGGGCGGATCCTCCACCGGGCGGAGCGCCGCCCCGCCCGCCGCGTCCACGGCGACCCGCAGCGGCGCCTCGGCGAGCAGCCGGTCCAGCAGGGACAGCGGGTCGTCGTCCGGTCGGTGGCCCGCGTGCACCAGGCACGCCGCGCGCAGGGCCTCGCGCAGCACGCGGCCTGCCGGTACGTCCGTCTCCGCCAGGCCGAAGGCGGCGCGCCCCTCCGCCGTGTCGAGGCTGTCCGCGCCGGTCTCGACGTTCAGGCTGTTGACCAGCGCTTCGATCAGCGCGAGTCCGCCGGGCGCGGAATCCCTCTCATTCATGGTTGCGACGTTACCCCCTATGCGGGAGCATGCAGTCACGGTTACCGCTTGAGCGCATCAAGCGGTAACCGCCTGTCCGTAGTCTGCCCGAGGAGGAAGCAACATGGCTCTGGCCGCAGTGGGTGCCGTCGTCCTGGACTGCCCCGACCCCGTCGCCCTGGCGCACTTCTACGCGGCGCTGATCGGCGGCGAGGTGGAACAGCAGGAGGACTGGGTGGACCTCAAGGGAGGTGCGGGCGCCCCGCTCGCCTTCCAGGCCGCGCCCGGCTTCGTACCGCCGAAGTGGCCGGGCGCCGACGCCTCGCAGCAGTTCCACCTGGACCTGACCGTGTCCGACCTGGACGCGGCGGAGCGGGAGGTGCTGGCGCTGGGGGCGACGGTGCTGGAGGCGGACGACCGGGAGCGCACCTTCCGGGTGTACGCCGACCCGGCGGGGCACCCGTTCTGTCTCTGCGCCTGCTGAAGAGGACCGCGAGGGTGCCCCGTCGGCTCAGGCCGCCGGGGCGTCCAGCTCCTCGATCGTGGCGTGCGACGGGCCGCGCCGGGTGCGCAGGTCCCGCGCCACGTCCTCGGCGGCGCGCAGCACCCGTACGGCGTTCTGCCAGGTGAGCTTGGCCAGGTCGGCGGCGGACCAGCCCCGGCGCAGCAGCTCCGCGATCAGGTTCGGGTAGCCGGCGACGCTCTCCAGGCCCTGCGGCAGGAAGGCGGTGCCGTCGTAGTCGCCGCCGATGCCGATGTGGTCGACGCCCGCGACCTCGCGCATGTGGTCGAGGTGGTCGGCGATGGTGGCGACGGTCGCGGCCGGGCGGGGGTGCGCCGCCTCGAACGCGGCGTGCAGCTTCATCGCGCGCTCGGTGGTGTCCAGGTGGTGCAGCCCGTGCGCGCGCAGGTTCTCGTCGGCCGCCCGCGTCCAGGCGACGGCCTCGGGCAGGACGAACTTCGGTACGAAGGTGGCCATGGCGATGCCGCCGTTGGCCGGGAGCTGGGCGAGGACGTCGTCGGGGATGTTGCGCGGGTGGTCGCAGACGGCGCGCGCGGAGGAGTGCGAGAACATCACCGGCGCGACGGAGGTGGCGAGCGCGTCCCGCATGGTCGTCGCCGCGACGTGCGAGAGGTCGACCAGCATGCCGGTGCGGTTCATCTCGCGGACGACCTCGTGGCCGAACGGCGAGAGGCCGCCCACCCCGGGCTCGTCGGTCGCGGAGTCCGCCCAGGCGATGTTGTCGTTGTGGGTGAGCGTCATGTAGCGGACGCCCAGGGCGTGCAGGCCGCGCAGGGTGCCCAGCGAGTTGTCGATGGAGTGGCCGCCCTCGGCGCCCATCAGGGAGGCGATCCGGCCCTCGGCGCGGGCGGCCTCCATGTCGTCGGCCGTCAGGGCGCGGCGGAGGTCGGCCGGGTAGCGCTCCAGGAGCTCGGCGACGACGTCGATCTGTTCCAGGGTGGCGCTGACGGCGGCGTCGCCCGCGAGGTCGGAACGCACGTAGACGGACCAGAACTGGGCGCCGACGCCCCCGGCGCGGAGCCGGGGGATGTCGGTGTGCAGGTGGGCCGACTGGTCGGTGGCGATGTCGCGTACGGCCAGGTCGTAGCCGACCTGCTCGCGCAGGGCCCACGGCAGGTCGTTGTGTCCATCGACCACCGGGTACTCGGCGAGGAGCTCCCGGGCCCGGTCCAGTCGGTCCGTCATGGTGCCTACTTTCCGAAGCCGAAGGACTCCGCGCCCGCCGCCTTCTGGCGCAGCCGCTTGCCCTTCTCGGTCGCCTGGTCGTTCAGGTCGCCCAGGAAGTCCGTCATCCGGTGCTGCAGCTCGGGGTCGGCCGCGGCCAGGACGCGGACGGCCAGCAGTCCGGCGTTGCGCGCGCCGGCGATGGAGACCGTGGCGACGGGGATGCCGGCGGGCATCTGGACGATGGACATGAGGCTGTCCATGCCGTCCAGGTACTTCAGCGGGACCGGTACGCCGATGACGGGCAGCGGGGTGACCGAGGCGAGCATGCCGGGCAGGTGGGCGGCGCCGCCCGCGCCCGCGATGATCGCCTTGAGGCCGCGGCCCGCCGCGTTCTCGCCGTACGCGATCATCTCGCGGGGCATGCGGTGGGCGGAGACGACGTCGACCTCGTACGGGATCTCGAACTCGTCGAGGGCCTTGGCCGCCGCTTCCATGACGGGCCAGTCGGAGTCCGAGCCCATGACGATGCCGACGACCGGTGCGGCGGAGGCGGGGGAAGTCATTCGGTGATCGTTCCTCGCAGGTAGTCGGCCGCGTGCCGGGCGCGCTCGCGCACGTCCGCCAGATCGTCGCCGTAGGTGTTGACGTGTCCGACCTTGCGGCCGGGCTTCACGTCCTTGCCGTACATGTGGATCTTGAGCTGCGGGTCGCGCGCCATGCAGTGCAGGTAGCCCTGGTACATGTCCGGGTAGTCGCCGCCGAGGACGTTGCACATGACCGTCCAGGGGGCGCGGGGGCGCGGGTCTCCGAGGGGGAGGTCGAGGACCGCCCGGACGTGGTTGGCGAACTGCGAGGTGATCGCGCCGTCCATGGTCCAGTGCCCGGAGTTGTGCGGGCGCATCGCCAGCTCGTTGACCAGGATGCGGCCGTCGCGGGTCTCGAACAGCTCGACCGCGAGGTGCCCGACGACGCCCAGCTCGGAGGCGATGCGCAGCGCGAGCTGCTGGGCCTCGCCCGCCAGCGCCTCGTCCAGCTCGGGCGCCGGGGCGATCACCGTGTCGCAGACGCCGTCGACCTGGACGGACTCGACCACCGGGTAGGCGACGGCCTGGCCGTGCGGCGAGCGCACGATGTTCGCCGCCAGCTCGCGTACGAAGTCGACCTTCTCCTCGGCGAGGACCGGGACACCGGCCCGGAACGGCTCGGCCGCGTCCGCCTCGGAGCGGACCACCCACACGCCCTTGCCGTCGTAGCCGCCGCGCACGGTCTTGAGGATGACCGGGAAACCTCCCGCCTCCTCGGCGAAGGCCGCGGCGTCGGCCGGGTCCTTCACGATGCGGTGGCGGGGGCAGGGCGCGCCGATCTCGGTGAGCTTCGCGCGCATCACCCCCTTGTCCTGGGCGTGCACCAGAGCGTCGGGGCCGGGGCGCACGGGGATGCCGTCCGCCTCCAGGGCCCGCAGGTGCTCGGTGGGCACGTGCTCGTGATCGAAGGTGATCACGTCACAGCCGCGCGCGAAGGCCCTCAGCGTCTCCAGGTCGCGATAGTCGCCCACGACGACCTCGCCCGCCACCTGGGCCGCGGAGTCCTGAGCGGTGTCGCTGAGGAGCTTGAACTTGATGCCGAGGGGGATGCCCGCCTCGTGGGTCATACGGGCGAGCTGACCGCCACCGACCATGCCGACTACCGGGAACGTCACGCTCCCAGGGTATCCGCACCGCCCGCCCGCGGCCGTGGGCGGGGGGCCGGGCCCGCCGCACGCTTCCCGGTACGCACAGGCGTCCGGCGGGCGTCCTGGTTAGCATGGCCGGGTTGACGGAACATGGCGCGGTACCTACGGACGGACTGAGCGATCACATGAGCGAGCGAGGCGCACTGCGGGCCCGGCTGGAGCTGCTGGCCCGGGAGGTCGCCAAGTTCGGCGTGGTCGGCGTGATCGGCCTGGTCGTGAACATCGCCGTGTCCAACCTGCTGTGGCGCTATACGGAGATCCCCACCGTGCGGGCCGGGCTGCTCGCCACGTTCGTCGCGATCCTCTGCAACTACGTGGGCTTCCGCCACTGGACGTACCGCGACCGGGACAAGACCGGCCGCACCCGTGAGCTGACACTGTTCCTGCTGTTCAGCGCGGCGGGCGCGGTGATCGAGACCGGCGTGCTGTACGTGGCGACGTACGGGTTCGGCTGGGACACCCCGGTCCAGAGCAACGTCTTCAAGATCGTCGGGATCGGCGTCGCGACGCTGTTCCGCTTCTGGTCGTACCGGACGTGGGTCTTCAAGACGCTTCCCGCGCCTTCGGAGGGCGTTGCCGACAAAGAGGCCCTCGTGACCGTGCCGGCGCCGGCGGTGCGGGTGCCCGCGGTGCGGGGCGAGGCGGACTCGGCTCGCCGGTAGCAGCTCCGTCACCGCACCGGGCGTTCCGGTTCCGTTCTGTTCTGGGCCATGCGGCTCAGGAAGAGGGCGAAGACCGGGGGCTGCTGCTGGAGGAGTTCCAGGCGGCCGCCGTCCGCCTCGGCGAGGTCGCGGGCGACCGCCAGGCCGATGCCCGTGGAGTTGCGGCCGCTGATGGTGCGCTCGAAGATCCGGGCGCCCAGGTCCGCGGGGACCCCGGGGCCCTCGTCCGTGACCTCGATGACCGCCTGGTTGCCGGTGACCCTCGTGCGCAGCGCGACCGTACCGCCGCCGTGCATCAGGGAGTTCTCGATCAGCGCGGCCAGGACCTGGGCGACCGCGCCCGGGGTGCCGACGGCGCTCAGCCCGTGCTTGCCGGAGCAGACGATGGCGCGCCCCTCGCCCCGGTAGGCCGGCCGCCACTCCTCGATCTGCTGCTTGACGACCTCGTCCAGGTCGAAGACGACCGCCGAGCCGGTCCGGGGGTCCCGGGCATTGGTCAGCAGCCGCTCCACCACGTCCGTGAGCCGTTCGACCTGGGCGAGGGCGATGTGCGCCTCCTCCTTCACGGTCTCCGGGTCGTCGGTCAGCGAGATCTCCTCGATCCGCATGGACAGGGCCGTGAGCGGCGTACGCAGCTGGTGGGAGGCGTCCGCGGCGAGCCGGCGTTCGGCGGTCAGCATCCGGGCGATGCGCTCGGCGGAGGAGTCCAGGACATCGGCGACGCGGTCCAGCTCGGGCACCCCGTACCGCTTGTGGCGCGGGCGGGGGTCTCCGGAGCCCAGGCGTTCGGCGGTCTCCGCGAGATCGGTGAGCGGCGAGGCGAGCTTGTTCGCCTGGCGTACGGCGAGGAGGACGGCGGAGACGATGGCCAGCAGCGCCACCGCGCCGATGATCATCAGCGTGCGGCCGACCTCGCGGGTGACGGCGGAGCGGGACTCCTCGACGGTGACCCTCTCACCGTGCTCGCCCGTCTCCGTGGCGGTGATCACCCTGCCGCCGGGGCGCTCGCCGACCTCGATGGGGGCGCGGCCGGGCATCTTGACGAGGGCGTAGCGCTTGTCGTCGATCTGCTCGGCCAGCACCCCGGGGTTGATCCGCTCGGAGCCCAGGAGCCGGCTCTCGATGACGCTGATCAGCCGCAGCGCCTCGGAGTCGACACTCTCCTGGGCGCTGCTGCTGATGGTGCGGGTCTCGACGATGACGAGGGAGACGCCGAAGACGGCGATCACCACGAGCACGACGGCGAGGGTCGAGTTGATCAGTCGTCGGCGCATGCCTGCTTCTGTACGTCGGTCGGCTCGGGTCGGACAGCAGGGACGCTACAGGCCCTAGCTCTTCTCGAAGCGGAAGCCGACGCCCCGGACCGTGGCGATGTAGCGCGGGTTGGCCGCGTCGTCGCCGAGCTTCTTGCGGAGCCAGGAGATGTGCATGTCGAGCGTCTTGGTGGACGACCACCACGTGGTGTCCCAGACCTCGCGCATCAGCTGGTCGCGGGTGACGACCCGGCCCGCGTCCCGGACGAGGACCCGCAGGAGGTCGAACTCCTTCGCGGTGAGCTGCAATTCCTCGTCGCCCATCCAGGCCCGGTGCGATTCGACGTCGATGCGGACGCCGTGCGTGGCGGGCTGGGGGGCGGGCTCGGTGGCGCCGCGCCGCAGCAGGGCCCGGACCCGGGCGAGGAGCTCGGCGAGGCGGAAGGGCTTGGTGACGTAGTCGTCGGCGCCGGCGTCGAGCCCGACGACCGTGTCCACCTCGTCCGCGCGGGCGGTCAGGACGAGGACCGGCACGGTGTGACCCTCGGCACGCAGCCGGCGGGCGACTTCGAGGCCGTCCATGCCGGGCAGCCCCAGGTCGAGCACGACCAGGTCGATGCCGCCCTGGAGTCCGGCGTCGAGCGCGGTCGGTCCGTCTTCCCGCACCTCGACCTCGTAACCCTCCCGCCGCAGGGCGCGGGCCAGCGGCTCCGAGATGGATGCGTCGTCCTCGGCGAGCAGTACACGGGTCATGCACTGATGGTAGTCCGCGCGGCGGACGGCTCGGGAGGCGATGGGAGAGCCCTGCGGGACTGGGCGCCGTTACCGGGAGGACCTTCGAATATGCGAGTGTGGTTGCACCTGGGCCTGTGATCCATCTCTCAAGTCCTTCCATATCGGGCTCTGTCGTGTCGTATGGTGTCTCAACGCCTATTGCACTACTCAAGGACCTTTGGGCAGCTCTGAGCGCCAAGGGTCTCTTTTGTGTGCGGGGCCGGTACCCGCCGGCCCGGAAGTTTCAGTGAATGACCTGTGGGCCGGGCCCGGACCGCCGATGAAGGCGCTCCGGGTGTGGATCCCGTCGCGGAGGGCGTGCCCGCGGCGGTGCCGGCCTCCCCCCACCGGGCGCGTACCCGCTTCGTCGAGGCGCCGCGTCCCGAGCACACAAGGATCGATCATGGCGTCCAGCCTGACGAAGGACCCGTCGAGCACCGCTGGTGGCGAGAAGACCTTCTTCGGCCACCCCCGGGGCCTGGCCACGCTCTTCATGACCGAGATGTGGGAGCGTTACAGCTTCTACGGCATGAAGGCGCTGCTCCCGCTGTATCTGATCGCGCCCGGCGGCATGCACATGAACGCCACCACGGCCACGGCGATCTACTCGGTCTACATGGCGATGGTCTACCTGCTCGCCATGCCCGGCGGCTGGATGGCCGACCGCTTCTGGGGGCCGCGCAAGACGGTCGCCATCGGTGGCGCCGTCGTCATCCTCGGCCACATCACGCTCGCCGTGCCGAACTCGGTGACCTTCTTCGCGGGCCTGGTGCTCGTGGCGCTCGGTTCCGGGCTGCTGAAGGCGAACATCTCCACGATGGTCGGCCACCTCTACGACGGCCCGGAGGACCCGCGCCGCGACGGTGGCTTCACGCTCTTCTACATCGGCATCAACGTGGGCGCCTTCCTCGCCCCGCTGACCATCGGCACCGTCGGCGAGAACGTCAACTGGCACTTCGGCTTCGCGCTCGCGGCGCTCGGCATGGCCCTGGGCCTGGCCCAGTTCATGCTCGGCACCCGCCACCTGAGCCCGCAGAGCGACATCGTGTCGACGCCCGCCACCGTGCAGGAGAAGCAGTCCGCCCTGCGCAAGGGCCTGATCTGGCTGATCGTCGCGGCCGTCGTCTACGGCCTGATGGCCGTCACCGGCAACTTCGCCGACTGGTCCACGGTGCCGCTGAGCATCGCCGGCCTGGTCATCCCCGTCGCGGTCCTGGCGCGCATGAAGCGCGACAAGGAGCTGACGACGACCGAGCAGTCCAAGCTGTCGGGCTACATCTGGTTCTTCGTGGTCGCCGCCGTCTTCTGGATGATCTACGACCAGAACGGCTCGACCCTGTCGATCTTCGGCGAGAACTCGACCACGAACCACCTGCTGGGCTTCGACTTCCCGACGTCCTGGTACCAGTCGCTGAACCCGATCTTCATCATGGCGATCGCCCCCGTGGTCGCCTCGGGCTGGCTGTGGCTGAACAGGCGCGGCAAGGAGCCGAGCACCGCCGTCAAGTTCGCCTCCAGCCTCGTGCTGATCGGCATCTCCTTCGTCGTCTTCCTGATCCCGCTGATCGACACCGCCGACAACGGCGGCCGGGTCAGCCCGATGTGGCTGGTGGCGATCTACTTCATCCAGACCGTCGCGGAGCTGTGCCTCTCGCCGGTCGGCCTGTCGGTGACCACCAAGATGGCCCCGGCGAAGTACAGCTCGCAGATGATGGGCGTGTGGTTCCTCGCGGTCACCGCGGGCGACTCCCTGACCGGTCTGCTGACGGCCCCGGCGATCGGGGTCGACCTGGACACCACGGGAGCGGTCGCCTTGGAGGCGGTCCTCGCGGTCATCGCGGGTGTGGGTATCTGGATGTACCGCAAGAAGGTCTCCCAGCACATGGGCGACGTGCACTGATTCCGCAGCCCGTACGGGAGAACGGGGAAGGGGCCCCGCACCGGTTCGCCGGTGCGGGGCCCCTTCCGTACGCCTGGGGAGTGCTCCTGCTACGCCGGGGCGGCCAGCTCCGCCCACACGGTCTTGCCGGGCTCGCCCGGCACCCGTACGACTCCCCAGTCCAGGCAGAGCCGCTGCACGATGAACATGCCGTGGCCGCCGGGGCGCCCGGCCCGGTGCGGCGTACGCGGCGAGGGCTGGCCCGCACCGCCGTCGGCGACCTCCACGCGGAGCGCCTTGGCACTGCGGGCGATCCGGAGCTCGTCGGGGCCGCCCGCGTGCAGGCACGCGTTGGTGACCAGCTCGGAGACGACCAGCAGGACGTCCTCCGCGGCGGCGCGACGGTCGGCGCTGGACGCGGGGAGCCAGCCCCAGTCGTGGAGCGCCTCGCGAGCGAAATCACGGGCCGTCGGCACAATGCCGGTGGCCTCCCGCAACGACAGCGTGCGCCACTGCCGCTCGGGGGCCTCCGTCGGCCGGACGGGCTCGGCGGAGGAAACGCCCGCGCCCTCCGGCTCGCGGCCGAGGTCGCCCGGCGGATGCTGCCGGGTGGTGCTCATCAGCGCTTCACCTCACCGATTCACCATGTCGCCATTGGACAGATACGAACCATTGAACAGATACGACTACGAATACCGATACGGACACTGATACAGGAACCGCACCGGCGCGGAGAGCCAGGCAGCCCGGGCTCGCCGGAAGATCTCCTGCCCGGCCGAACCGCGACGACACCCGTTACCGCTACGCGGATCGCGTAACTCACGCGACGGGCGAGGCGGCCGGGCGGGCCGGGGCGCGGCCCGGTCAGGTCTCCAGGGCCTCGGCGAGGGAGGCGTGGACGGTGAATACCGCCTCGGCCCCCGTGATCTCGAAGACCCGGGCCACCACGGGCTGCATCGCGGCCAAATGAACCCCTCCCCCGGCTTCCTCCGCCTTGAGGCGGGCACCGAGCAGCACATTCAGCCCGGTGGAATCACAGAAGTCGAGTCGCGAGCAGTCGACCACCAGGCGCGCACGCCCCTGTTCGACCGCGCTCTCCAGCGGCTCGCGGAGCAGATCCGCCGTGTGGTGATCGAGCTCACCCACGGGCGTCACCACCTCGCTGCGCCCCTCGGTCCGGACCTCGACCTGAAGCCGACCCCGGTTCGTACTGCCGACCGTCCCGCGGTCCATGCCCGTCCCTCTTCACCGCTCGTCACTGTCCGCATCCCCGCACCTGCGGATGCGTGCACAGCTGTCACTGATGTTCTCGGAACAGTACGCGTTCCCTCGCCCGGGCGGTAGCCAGAGACCTCAACAAACCGGACATACAAGGGCAATTGGAGGTTGTACCGAGTCATGGCAAGCAGGTAAGGGTAGAGGGACCCCAAAAAACGCGACCGGCTTCGGAGGCGCCGCTTCACCGCAGGAACACGTATGGGCATCGGCAGCCATATGCCGAGAACGATGGAGGAGACCCATGTCACCCCGGCTCGACGTACCGCGTACCCACAACGCGCCGTCGGCATGTCCTCAGGGACTGACCGAATCACACACCGAAGCGCTCGACGGACTTGAGGGCCTTCCCGAGATCCCGCCCTACACCGAGGTGGGGGCGCTGGACGCCAGGGCCCTGTCGAAGACGCTCTTCACCCGGCTGGAGACCCTCGAAGAGGGCACGCCGGAGTACTCCTACGTACGCAACACCCTCGTCGAGCTGAACCTGGCCCTGGTCAAGTTCGCCGCCTCCCGCTTCCGCTCCCGGAGCGAGCCGATGGAGGACATCGTCCAGGTCGGCACGATCGGCCTGATCAAGGCGATCGACCGCTTCGAGCTCAGCCGGGGCGTCGAGTTCCCGACCTTCGCGATGCCGACCATCGTCGGCGAGATCAAGCGCTTCTTCCGCGACACCAGCTGGTCCGTGCGCGTCCCGCGCCGCCTGCAGGAGCTGCGGCTCGACCTGGCCAAGGCGGGCGACGAGCTCGCCCAGCAGCTCGACCGGGCGCCCACCGTGGGCGAGCTCGCCGACCGCCTCGGCCTCACCCGTGACGAGGTCGTGGAGGGCATGGCCGCGAGCAACGCGTACACCGCGAGCTCGCTCGACGCCAAGCCCGAGGAGGACGAGCACGAGGGCGCGCTGGCCGACCGGATCGGCTACGAGGACCACGGGCTCGAAGGCATCGAGTACGTCGAGTCCCTGAAGCCGCTCATCGCCTCGCTGCCGGGCCGCGACCGCAAGATCCTCTCGCTCCGGTTCGTCGCCAACATGACGCAGTCGGAGATCGGCGAGGAGCTGGGCATCTCCCAGATGCACGTGTCGAGACTGCTCTCGCGCACCCTGGTCAAGCTCCGCAAGGGTCTGACGCTGGACGAGTGAGCCGTCCCCGCGCCGTGCGCGCGGAACGCCGGAAAGGACCTGCCCCGGACGGGGCAGGTCCTTCCGCGTTCCGGGGCCGTGCCCGAGCCCGGGGTCAGACCACGCGTGCGCCGGCGCGCCACACCTCGTGCACGAGCGGCACGCCCGGCCGGTAGGCGAGGTGGACGTGGCTGGGCGCGTCCAGGATCACCAGGTCGGCACGGGCGCCCGGGGCGAGCCGGCCGATGTCGTCGCGCCGCAGCGCCGCCGCACCGCCCGCCGTGGCCGACCAGACGGCCTCGTCCGGGGTCATGCCCATGTCCCGCACGGCGAGGGCCACGCAGAACGGCAGGGACGAGGTGAACGAGGAGCCGGGGTTGCAGTCCGTGGACAGGGCGACGGTGGCGCCCGCGTCGAGCAGCCGGCGGGCGTCCGGCCAGGCGGCGCGGGTGGAGAACTCGGCGCCGGGCAGCAGCGTCGCGACGGTGTCCGACTGGGCCAGGGCGTCGACGTCCGCGTCGGTGAGATGGGTGCAGTGGTCGGCGGAGGCGGCGTCGAGTTCCACGGCCAGCTGGACACCGGGGCCGTGGCCGAGCTGGTTGGCGTGGACCCGGGGGTGCAGTCCCCGGGCGCGGCCCGCGGTGAGGATCGCCCGCGCCTGGTCGCCGTCGAAGGCGCCGCGCTCGCAGAAGACGTCGATCCAGCGGGCGTACGGGGCGCAGGCGTCGAGCATCGGCCCGGTGACCAGGTCCACGTATCCGGCCGGGTCGTCGGCGTAGTCCGGGGAGACGATGTGGGCGCCGAGGAAGGTGACCTCGTCGGTGTGGCGGGCGGCGACACGCAGGGCGCGGGCCTCGTCCTCGACCGTGAGGCCGTAGCCGGACTTGGTCTCGAAGGTGGTGGTGCCCTGGCGCAGCGCCTCGGCGAGGTAGCGGGCGACGTTGGCGGAGAGCTGTTCGTCGGTGGCGGCGCGGGTGGCGGCGACGGTGGTGCGGATGCCGCCCGCGCTGTAGGGGCGGCCGGACATCCGGGCGTTGAACTCCTGGGTCCGGTCGCCCGCGAAGACCAGGTGGGAGTGGGAGTCGACGAAGCCGGGAATCACGGCCCGGCCGCCCGCGTCGACGGCGTTGTCAGTGGCGGGTGCTTCGCTGGATGCACCGGTCCATACGACGCGGTCGCCCTCGATGACGACGGCCGCGTCCCGGATCAGTCCGAGGGGGGACTCGTCGCCGAGGGAGGGGTCGTTGGTGACCAGTGCGGAGATGTGGGTGATGGCGGTCGTCGTCATCGGGGGACTGCTCTCCTTGCGGTGGGAGCCGGGGAAGGTCGCCGGGCTGCTGCTCAGGGACGCAGGGCGCCGATGGCCTGCGCGAGCGCCTGGGGGACGTCGTCCACCAGCGTGTGCCGCCCGTCGCGTACGAGGTGGCGCCCCGCCACCACGGTGTGGCGGACGTCGGCCGCGGAGGCGGCGAATACGGCGGTCTCCGCTGCCAGTCGTGGCACCGGTCCCGCCGTCCTGACGGAGTCGAGCGCGACGGTCACCAGGTCGGCGGGTGCGCCCGGTTCGAGGACGCCCGCTCCGGGCCGGCCGAGCGCGGCGTGGCCGTCGGCGGAGGCGGCGCGCAGCAGGGCGGCGGCCGTCCAGTGGCCGCGCCTGCGGGTGCGCAGCCGCTCGTCGAGCTCCATCGCGCGGGCCTCCTCGAAGAGGTCGATCACCGCGTGGCTGTCGCTGCCGAGCGAGAGCGGGGAGCCGGCGTGCTGGAGGGCTGCCGCGGGGCCGATGCCGTCGGCGAGGTCCCGTTCGGTGGTCGGGCACATGCAGGTGCCGGTGGCGGTGGAGCCGATGAGGGCGATGTCCTCGTCGGTGAGGTGCGTGTTGTGGACGCCGGTGGTGCGGGGTCCGAGGACGCCGTGGTCGGCGAGGAGCCGGGCCGGGGTGCGTCCGTGGGCGGCGAGGCAGGCGTCGTTCTCGGCGGTCTGCTCGGAGAGGTGGACGTGCAGGGGGGCCTGCCGCTCCTCGGCCCAGCGGGCGACGGTGGCGAGCTGCCCGGCCGGGACCGCCCGTACGGAGTGGACGGCCGCGCCGATGACCGTGTGGTCGTCGCCCTTGAGGAGGGCGGCGCGCTCGGCCCAGGCGTCGGCGGTGCCGTCGCTGAAGCGGGCCTGGTGCCGGTCGGGTTCGCGGTAGTCGTCGGGCCCGGAGCCGAATCCGGCCGACAGGTAGGCGGTGTCGAGCAGGGTGATCCGGATACCGGCCGCGCGGGCGGCCGCGATCAGGGCCTCGCCCATGGCGTTCGGGTTGTCGTAGGGCGTGCCGCCGGGCGCGTGGTGCAGATAGTGGAATTCGCCGACCGCGGTGATGCCCGCGAGCGCCATCTCCGCGTACACGGCGCGGGCGAGCGCGTAGTAGGTGTCGGGCGTGAGCCGGGACGCGACCTGGTACATGGTCTCGCGCCAGGTCCAGAAGGTGCCCGAGCCGACCTGGACGGTGGAGCGCAGGGCGCGGTGGAAGGCGTGCGAATGGGTGTTGGCCAGGCCGGGCAGGGTGAGCCCGCGCAGCGCGGTGGCGCCGGGCGGCGCGGCGTCCACTCCGGTGCGTACGCGGGCGATCCGCCCGTCGGACACGTCCAGGGCGACGCCCGGCTCGACATGGGTGCCGAGCCAGGCGTGGGACAGCCAGTACGTCTCGGTGACGGGTGTGCCCGTCGCCTCCGTGGTCAGCGGCACGCGAGACCTTCCAGTACGTCGGCGAGTGCGGTGACCCCGGCCGCGCAGTCGTCCTCGGCGGCGTGTTCGGCCGGCGAGTGCGAGATCCCGGTCGGGTTCCGTACGAACAGCATGGCGGTCGGGACCGAAGCGGACAAAATACCCGCGTCGTGCCCGGCGCCGGTGCCGAGCACGGGGACCGGGCGGCCGGTGCCGCGGGCGGAGCCCTTGAGCAGGGTGGCCAGCTCGTCGCGCAGGGCGTGCCGGAACTCGACCACGGGCGTGAACGACTCGCGGACGACGTCGAGGTCGATGCCGGCCCGCTCCGCGTGCTCCCGGGCGGCGCGCTCGACGGCGGCGACGACGGTGTCCAGGGTGTCCTGGTCGGCGGCGCGCGAGTCGAGCCAGCCGCGCACGAGGGAGGGGATCGCGTTGACCCCGTTGGGCTCGACGGCGACCTTGCCGAAGGTGGCGAGGGCGCCCGCGAGTTCCGCTTCCCGCCGGGCGGCGATGACGGTCTCGGCGTACGTGAGCATCGGGTCCCGGCGGTCGGCGAGCCGGGTGGTGCCCGCGTGGTTGGCCTCGCCCCGGAAGTCGAACCGCCAGCGCCCGTGCGGCCAGATCGCGGAGGCGATGCCGACGGGGTCGCCGGTGAGGTCGAGGGCGCGGCCCTGCTCGACGTGGAGCTCCACGAACGCGCCGATCCGGGCGAGCCGTTCGGGGTCGGGGCCGATGGCGTCGGGGTCGTGTCCGGCGGCGGCCATGGCCTGCGGGAGGGTGACGCCGTCCGCGTCGCGCAGCCGGTGCGCGGCCTCGACGGTCAGCTGTCCGGCGGCGAGCCGGGAGCCTACGCAGGCGAGGCCGAACCGGGCGCCCTCCTCGTCGCCGAAGTTGGCGATGGCCAGTGGCTTGGTGAACTCCACTCCCCTGTGGCGGAGTTCATCGAGCGCGGCGAACGAGGAGACGATGCCGAGCGGCCCGTCGAAGGCGCCGCCGTCGGGCACCGAGTCGAGGTGCGAGCCGGTGACGACGGCGTCCCCGGCGAGCGGGTCCCCGAGCCAGGCCCACTGGTTGCCGTTCCGGTCGGTCTCGACCGTCAGCCCTCGCGCCTCGGCCTGCGCCCGGAACCACGCCCGGCACTCGGCGTCGGCCCCGGTCCAGGCGTACCGCCGGTATCCCCCGCTGCCGGCGTGCCGCCCGATGGGGGCCAGCTCGGCCCACATGGTCTGGAAGCCGGGCTGCGAGCGCGTCACGCGTCCTCCCGCATCGGTACGCGCACGCCCTTGTCCTCCGCGACCGACTCCGCGATGTCGTAGCCCGCGTCCACGTGCCGGATCACGCCCATGCCCGGGTCGTTCGTCAGCACCCGCCGGATCTTCTCGCCGGCCAGCTCCGTGCCGTCCGCGACGGTCACCTGCCCGGCGTGGATGGACCGGCCCATGCCGACGCCGCCGCCGTGGTGCAGGGAGACCCAGGAGGCGCCCGACGCCACGTTGACCATGGCGTTCAGCAGCGGCCAGTCCGCGATCGCGTCGGAGCCGTCGAGCATGGCCTCGGTCTCGCGGTACGGGGAGGCCACGGACCCGCAGTCCAGGTGGTCGCGCCCGATCGCCAGCGGAGCCGCGAGTTCGCCGCTCGCCACCATGTCGTTGAAGCGCTCGCCGGCCCGGTCGCGCTCGCCGTAGCCGAGCCAGCAGATGCGGGCGGGCAGGCCCTGGAAGTGGACGCGCTCACCGGCCATCCTGATCCAGCGGTGCAGGGACTCGTTCTCCGGGAAGAGTTCGAGCAGCGCCTTGTCCGTCTTGTGGATGTCGGACGCCTCGCCGGACAGGGCCGCCCAGCGGAACGGTCCCTTCCCCTCGCAGAACAGCGGCCGGATGTAGGCGGGGACGAAGCCGGGGAAGTCGAAGGCGCGCGCGTACCCGGCGAGCTGCGCCTCGCCCCGGATGGAGTTGCCGTAGTCGAAGACCTCGGCGCCGGCGTCCATGAAGCCGACCATCGCCTCGACGTGCCGGGCCATCGACTCGCGGGCCCGGGTGGTGAAGTCGGCAGGCTTCTCGGCGGCGTACGCGGCCATGTCGTCGAAGTCGACGCCGACCGGCAGGTAGGCCAGCGGGTCGTGGGCGCTGGTCTGGTCGGTGACGATGTCGATGGGGGCACCCTCGGCGAGCATCCGGGGCAGCAGCTCCGCCGCGTTGCCCAGGAGGCCGATGGAGAGCGGGCGGCGGGCGTCCCGGGCCTCGACGGCGAGCTGGAGCGCGTGCTCCAGGGAGTCGGCGCGCACGTCCAGGTAGCGGTGCTCGATGCGGCGCTCGATGGCGCGCGGGTCGCAGTCGACGCAGATCGCGACGCCGTCGTTCATGGTCACGGCGAGCGGCTGGGCGCCGCCCATGCCGCCGAGTCCGGCGGTCAGGGTGATCGTGCCGGCCAGCGTCCCGCCGAACTTCTTCGCGGCGACGGCGGCGAAGGTCTCGTAGGTTCCCTGGAGGATGCCCTGGGTGCCGATGTAGATCCAGGAACCGGCGGTCATCTGGCCGTACATGGTGAGCCCGAGCGCCTCCAGGCGGCGGAACTCCTCCCAGTTCGCCCAGTCGCCGACCAGGTTGGAGTTGGCGATCAGGACGCGCGGCGCCCACTCGTGCGTCTGCATGACGCCGACCGGCCGCCCGGACTGGACGAGCATCGTCTCGTCCTGCTTGAGCGTGCGCAGCGTACGGACCATCGCGTCGAACGAGCGCCAGTCGCGGGCCGCCTTGCCGGTGCCGCCGTAGACGACGAGCTTGTCGGGGTGCTCGGCGACCTCGGGGTCGAGGTTGTTCTGGAGCATCCGCAGGGCG
Source organism: Streptomyces sp. SAS_281 (assembly GCF_052542855.1). Classification (NCBI taxonomy): domain Bacteria; kingdom Bacillati; phylum Actinomycetota; class Actinomycetes; order Kitasatosporales; family Streptomycetaceae; genus Streptomyces; species Streptomyces sp. SAS_281. Next base: position 2,498 of record NZ_JBMNDO010000117.1, on the reverse strand, counting down.
GCTTCCTGCTGCCATCCCAGGGCGGTCAGTTCCGTACCGCGCGGCGCCCGTACGGGGCGGGGTCCTGACATGGCGGTGCCTCCTCGCGACTGTGATTTTTCTATTCACATCTTGAGTGGCTGAATACGTCCAGTCAACAGGCGGGGCCGCCGGGGGCACGGGCACGTCAGAAGCCGCGCGCGGCGGGGCATTCTCCACCAACCACCCGCATGTACCGATGGAAAATGCCAGAACCTCCACCGGGAGAGAGCACGATGCGTAACCTCTGGGTCACAGCCGAACGCCGTGTCGGAGGGGAATTCGCGTGCCCGGAATCGACGAGTGCCTGCTCGACGTCATGAGACTGCCCGGTGCCAGGGGCGCCGCCGTTGTCGACTGGACGAGCGGTCTCGCCCTCGGCACGGTGGGCGACTCGCCCAACGGCGACCACGAGGCCACCGCGGCGGAGACGGCCGAGGTGGCGCGGATGGCTGCCGAGCAGCCCGCCTTCGCCCTCGGGTCGCCGGAGCCGGCGGCGGGCGCGGCCGGGAGCGCTCCCCCGGTCGAGGACGTCATCGTCACCACCCGCGCCGGGTACCACATCCTCCGGTTCGTGGAGACGGACTTCGACAGCAGCGTCTTCCTCCACCTGTGGCTGGACCGCGCCGAGGGCAACCTCGCGCTCGCCCGGATACGCCTCGGCGAGATCGCCGAGCGGCTGGTCCTCGCATGACCGCCGCCGCCCTCGCGGACGAGACCGCCGCCCCCGTGCTCTCCCCGATGCTCCAGCGCCTCGCCGCCGAACGGGCCACCGGCGCCCTGATGCGCGACCGGGGCACGCTGTACCTCGCCGACGGCAAGGTCGTCCACGCCGAATCCCCCGCGACGCCCGGGATCGACGTCCTGCTGACCCGGGGCGGTGCGCTGCGCCGCGAGGGCTGGTGGGACGCGGTGGCGGAGGCGGGGGCCGGGCAGCGGGTCGGCCGGCATCTCGTGGACAGCGGCCGGGTGCCGGGCGGCGCGCTGGAGCTGTGCCACCTGGGCGCCCTGTACGACGCGGCGTTCTTCGCCCTCGCGCCGACCCGGACGCCCGCGCGCTTCCGGTACGGGGTCGCGCACTGGATCGGCCCCGTGCGGCCCGTCCCGGTGGACGCGGTGCAGCGCGAGACCCTGCGGCGCCGCGAACTGCTGGACCGGATCTGGCCGGACGCCGCGGTGGACACGGCCCCGCTGACGCGGGCGGGCCGGCCGTCCGACGCGCCCGTGCCGGTGGGACGGCGCCGCGTGCTGGAGCGCGTGGACGGGGTGCGTACGGCCACCGGCATCGCGCAGGAGCTCGGCAGGTCCGCGTTCCACGTCCTGGTCGACCTGCGGCGGCTCGCGGCGGCCGGTCTGGTCGAGCCGGTCCCGCCGGCGGCCCCGGGCGCCCCGGACCCGGGCCGGCTCGCGTTTCCCGAGGTCACGGCCGACCCCGATGTCGCCCTGCTGCGCCGGCTCCGAGACGCATTGGAGGCCCTGTGATACGCGCGCTCAGACAGCGTGCCGGAAGGAGACAGCTGATGGTGCCCGAAGCCGAAGCGCAGGACGTCCTCGCCGAGCTCCAGCGGTTACGGGCACGGGTCCCGCTCCTCTCCGGCGCCCTGGCGGCCAGCACCGACGGGCTCGTCCTGGCGCACGACACCCCGGGCGTCGAGGCCGAGGGGGTCGCCGCGCTCACCGCCGCCGCGCTCGGCGTCGCGATCCGGATGACCGAGGCGACCGGGCGCAACGGCTTCCGCGAACTCCTCGTGCGCGGCGAGGCCGGCTACATCGCGACGTACGCGGCAGGGTCCCAGGCCGTCCTGACCCTGCTCGCCGAGGACCGGATCAACGTCGGCCGCCTCCATCTGGAGGGCCGCCGGGCCGGCTCCCGCATCGGCGAACTGATCGACCGCGCCCTGGCCCGGGCCCCGCAGCCGGCCCCCGCGCCGCGCGCCCCGCAGCAGCCGGGCGCCCTCCCGCAACGCCCTACCTGAGCCCACTGATGTCTCTCGCACCACCCGCACCACGCAACGGAACCGGCCGCAGTGGCCGGTCAGAGAAAGGGAGCACCACTCATGGCGAACACCGAAGCGTCACTGAAGGAAGCGATGTCGTCCATCGAGGGCACCACCGGTGTCGCCCTCGTCGACTACACGAGCGGTATGGCGCTGGGCACGCTCGGCGGCGGCAAGGACTTCAACCTGGAGGTCGCGGCGGCCGGCAACACCGACGTCGTACGCGCCAAGCTCCGCACCATGGAGCACCTGGGCATCAAGGACGAGATCGAGGACATCCTCATCACCCTGGGCACCCAGTACCACCTGATCCGCCTCCTCAAGACCCGCGGCAACAACGGCCTGTTCCTCTACCTGGTCCTCGACGCCGGCCGGGCGAACCTGGCGATGGCCCGCCACCAGCTGAAGAAGATCGAGGCGGACCTGGAGGTCTGAGGGAGCGGCTCCGCCGCCGGGGGGGGGGGGGGGGGGGGGGGGGGGGGG
>NZ_JBMNDO010000116.1:0-25211 GCF_052542855.1 Streptomyces sp. SAS_281 | reverse complement strand
GATGAACGCCTTCTTGTCGAACTCGCCCGGCTTCGCGGCGTTCATCTTCTCCGCGTTGGCCGCCTTGCCCTGCGCCTCCTTGTCGTCCGGAGGCGCGACAGCGGCATCCTGCGACGCCTTCGACTCCGTCACGGCCGGCCGGTGCTGAGCCAGCCGCTGCTTCTTCGCCGCGATGTCCGCCCTGACACCCCGGAAACCCGGAGCCTGCGCAGGCGACGGCTTGACAGGGGCGGTGTAGCGCTGGGCGACGAGGCGGGAGACGGCCGCGTTGCCGGCCGCCCGTTGCAGCCGCTGGAGACTGCGGCGGTCCGGGGCAGGGGCAGGGGCGGGCGTGGGCGCGGAAGCCGCTTCCGTACGAGGGAAGCCGTCACGGGACCCGGCGGCGGGGGCGGAGGGCGGTTTCTCGGGACCCGCCTTCATACGCCACCTCCCGCCAGTACAGCTGCCCGCACACGGTGGTCAGCCAGGCTTCCGGGCCTCCCCGGAGCGGAGGGAGGACCGGCGGGACGGGGGAGGGGCAGGCCCGTGCGGTGCGCCCGGCGCCGCCTCCTTGCCTCATCGGGCAGCCCCCCATGCACGGCAGGGCGGCCGACTATCCGTTCCCGGTGATCGCCGAAGTGGCGAGAATCGCCGGTGTTCCCCGGTCGGGCAGCGGTCACGCGACGGGGTGGGAAGCACGTCGAGGAGCACGTCAAGGAGAGGCCCCCTATGCCGTCGTACCTGTCCCCGGGCGTCTACGTCGAAGAGGTCGAGTCGGGTTCCCGGCCGATCGAAGGGGTGGGGACGTCGGTCGCCGCCTTCGTCGGGTTCGCCCAGCGCGGCCCGTTCGACGAGCCCACGCTGATCACGAACTGGAGCCAGTTCGTCAGCACCTTCGGCGACTTCGTGGACGGCACGTACCTCGCCTCCAGTGTTTACGGCTTCTTCGCAAACGGCGGCGGCATCTGTTACGTCGTCCGTATCGGCGACGGCTCGGACACCGTGGCCGGGGGAGCGGAGGGCGAACTCGCGGCCGGGTCCGAGGTCCAGGTCGGGCCGTACGCCGTCAAGCCGAGGCCGGGCGTGGCCGGCGAGATCAGCGTGGAGGTCGTGGAGGCCGAGGGCGAGGACCCGCCGTCCGACGTGTTCCAGCTCATCGTGAAGCGCGACGGCCAGGTCGCCGAGACGTATCCGTCCGTGACGACCAAGCGGAGCAAGGAGAACGTCGCCACCCGGGTCAACGCCAAGTCGGAGCTGATCGAGGTACGGGAGTCGGGGCGCGGCGCCGCCCCCGCCCGCCCCGAGCCTCAGTCGGTGACCCTCGCCCCTGCCGCCCCGCCGGCCGGAAGCGCCGGGGCGCTCGCCCCCGAGGTGTACGTCGGCGACGCCGACCGCCGCACGGGCCTGGGCGGCCTCGAAGCGGTGGACGACGTCACCATGATCGCCGTCCCGGACCTCATGGGCGCGTACGAACGCGGGCTGATCGATTTGGAAGCGGTCATCGCGGTGCAGCAAGCCCTCATCGGACACTGTGAGTTGATGGGCGACCGGATCGCCGTCCTGGACCCGCCGCCTGGCCTGGCACCGCATCAGGTCCGGGCCTGGCGTACCGACCGGGCGAACTTCGACTCCAAGTACGCCACGCTCTACTACCCCTGGATCAGCGTCGCCGACCCGGCCTCCGGACGAGCCACCCTCGTACCGCCGAGCGGCCACGTCGCCGGGATCTGGGCCCGCAACGACGACTCGCGCGGCGTGCACAAGGCACCGGCCAACGAAGTCGTGCGCGGGGCCGTGGCGTTGCAGACACAGCTGACCAAGGGCGAGCACGACCTGCTCAACCCGATCGGGCTCAACTGCATCCGCGCCTTCCCCGGACGCGGCATACGGGTCTGGGGCGCCCGCACCCTCGCCTCCGACCCCGCATGGCGCTACCTCAACGTGCGGCGGCTCTTCAACTACCTGGAGGAGTCGATCCTCGCCGGCACCCAGTGGGTCGTCTTCGAGCCGAACGACGACGCGCTGTGGGCCCGCATCCGGCGCACCGTCTCCGCGTTCCTGGTGAACGAGTGGCGCAAGGGCTCGCTGTTCGGTCTCACCCCGGACGAGGCGTTCTACGTGAAGTGCGACCGGGAGACCAACCCGCCCGAGAGCGTCGACGCGGGGCAGGTCGTGTGCGAGATCGGCGTCGCGCCCGTCAAACCGGCCGAGTTCGTCGTGTTCCGGCTCTCCCAGCTGACCGGCGGAACCGGAGGCGTGGACGAGTGAGCGGTGCGCGCCGCCCTGCAGTGACCGGCCCGTCCCCGAACCTGGCGTAAGGAGCCTGTGGTGCCACTTCCCGATCTCGACAGTTCCGTCGGGCACTCCTTCGGTCTCGAATTCGACAGCGTCGTCATCAAGCAGATCACCGAGGTCAGCGGTCTGAAGATGGAGCAGGACGTCATCGAGCTGAAGCAGAACACCGCCGACGGCAAGTACGCCATCAAGAAGCTGCCCGGCCGCCCCAAGGCCGGTGAGGTCACCGTCACACGCGGTCTGACCGAGGACAACAGCTTCGAACGCTGGATCAAGGACTCCCGCTTCGGCCGCATGACGAGCGCCCGCCGCAACGGTGCGGTCATCGTGTACGACTACGAGGGCCTGCCCATCAAGCGGTACAAGCTCATCAACGCCTGGCCCAAGTCGCTGGAGATCGGCACGCTCAAGGCCGGTGACACCTCGGTGCTCACGGAGAAGCTGGCGATCACGTACGAGAGCATGGAGCTCGACTGATGCGGCGTACGGTCCAGTTCCAGGCGCCACCGGAACGGGACACGGGTGCCGGCCGGTCCGACCCGTTGCGGACCGAGTTCACCTTCGAGCTGCCGCGCGGATACGTGGACGAGTCGGGCACCGTTCACCGCAGCGGAGTGATGCGGCTGGCGACCGCACGGGACGAGCTGGTCCCCCTGCGCGACGACCGGGTCCGGGAGAACTCCGCGTACCTCTCGGTCGTGCTGATCTCCCGGGTGGTGACCCGCATCGGGACGGTCGAGGACATCCACCCGGGCGTCATCGAGGACCTGTTCGCGTCGGACCTGGCTTTCCTCCAGGACTTCTACCGCCGGATCAACGCCGAGGGGCACACCCGCGCGGCCGTCACCTGTCCGTCCTGCGACGAGGAGTTCGCGGTGGATCTCGCCGGCGGTCGCCTGGGGGAATCGTGACGTACGCGGCCGACCTGCTCTACGAGGAGGTCGCGTACCTCGCCTACCACTTCCACTGGCCGCTGGACGACCTGCTGGACCTGGAACACCCGGAACGCCTGAAGTTCGTCGCACAGGTCGCCCGCCTCAACGGGCAGTAGCCAGGAGCACGGAGGAGGACGAGGAACCATGGGGCTGATGTCCTGGCTGCGCGGCGGCCGTTCCACCGGCGCCCCGCCCCCGCGGCCGCCCGGCCTGTCGGGGCCGGACCGGGCCGACCGGGTCGACGTGGACCGGCTGGAACCTGTGCAGCGGTCCGTCACGGGCCAGGACCTGCTGATCAACCCGCCCGGCTTCGAGGCCGGATTGGCGACACGCCGGAGTACGGCTCTGGGAACGCCGTTGGGTCACCTGGTGAGCCCCGAGGCCCCCGCCGGCCTGGTACGCGGTGTGGTCGACGCCGCCCCGGGGACCCCGCCCCCACCGGTCCAGCGGGCCGTCGAGATGCCGATGCCCGCGCGGCGCGGGACGCGGACGGCGGCCGTACAGCGGGCGTACGGGGAAAGCCTGCCGAGCCTGACGTCGGCCGGCCGCGCCGCCGTATCGGCCGGCCTTCCGGTACGCCGGCTGGTCGGCGAGCAACCCCTCGTGCGTACGGACGAGCACACGGATGCGGTCGGCCCCGCCCCCGAGCCGGACGCCCCCGGGCCTGTGCCGGGCAACCGCCCCGGCACCACGCCGGTCCAGCGCACCGCCGACGGCGCATCGCCGGTGCCGCCCCCGCTCCGGCGCGTGGGTGGTCTCGGCGCGCCGCTGCCGGGTCTGCCACCGACCGCCCAGCGACGGGCGGCCGAGCCGGAGGAGTCACCGGCGCCGCAGGTGCAGCGTGCTCCCCGGGCGACGGAGGCCGGGGCGGAGCCCGAGGCACGAGACCCGCTGGTCACCGCCCCCGAGCCGGAGACCGTGGCCCCGCTGCTGGGGGACGCCCCTCTGACAGAGACTGCCACCGAAGTTCCCGTTCCGCCGATGGCCACCGGGCAGGCGCCGGGTGGCCCGGAAAGCGCCCGCGAGTCCGTCGCCCCCGTGCAGCGTGCCGCCACCGCACCCGTACCCCCGTCGGACCCGGTCCGCCTCACCGCACCGTTGCTCGGCGACCGGCCGCTGCCCCTCCGTGCCGCCTCCGCGCCCGGGGGCGTCCCGGCCGGCGGCGAGGCGACTGTCCAGCGCGAGCCGGAGAGGCCGGGGTCCGACGGCAGCGGTCCGAGGCCGTCGCCGTTCGCCCCGGCACCCCCGAGCCCGTCACCGTTGGCCCCCGCACCCCCTAGGCCGTCGCCGTTCGCCCCCGCACCCCCGAGCCCGTCACCCGCCGTGGCCGTCCGCTGGACCGGCCCCGACGAGGGGCCCGCGCCGGGCACCCCGGCGGCACCGTTGCAGCGTGCGATGACCCCCGTGCAGCGGCAGTCGGCCCCGCCGCCCGCCCGGCCGCAGCCGTCGGACGGCCGGGGGCCGCGCGTCCCCGCCTCCGTGCAGAACGCCGGGGCCTTCGCCGTGGCGGCGGGGGTGGCGCAGCGGATGGCGGACGGGAGTGTCGTCTTCCCGTCCGCGCCCCGCGACGGCACCTCGCGGCCGGTCGTCCAGCGGGACTCGGATACCGCCGAGGAACCCCCGCCACCGCCCCTCCCGGAACCCGGTCCGGAGCCGGCGCCCGACCCCGAGCCGCCGGCCGCGGAGCAACCGGCGGCGACGACCAGTCCGTCCGTGAGCCCGGACGGGACACCGCAGACGCCACCCGTCACCGACGAACTGGTCCGGGCGCTCTACGCGCCCCTCAGCAGACTGCTGAAGGCCGACCTGAGGCTCGAACGCGAACGTTCCGGCTCCCTCATCAACACCCGTCACTGACCGAGAGGCACGCGCCATGGCCACCGCCCCCGCCCCGGACGACCCCGCAGTCAGCGTCTGCTTCGTCGTGACGATCGACGACATCGAGCTCGGGTCGTTCAACACCTGCGACGGGCTGGGCTGCGAAGTGGTCCTGGAGACCCGCGAGGAGGGCGGCAACAACGGGCACGTGTGGCAGTTGCCGACCCGGCTGAAGTACTCCAACGTGAAACTGTCGCGGCCGCTCACCAGAGAGACGGAGAAGGTGGCGCGCTGGTTCGCCACGATGACGACCGGGTTCAGCCGCAAGACCGCGCACATCGAGGCGCGGACCGGTGACGGCCGCAAGGTCGCCCAGTGGGGGCTCCTCGAAGTCGTTCCGGTGCGGTGGACCGGGCCCTCGTTCACTCCGGAGTCGCCCAAGGTCGCGATGGAGACGATCGAGATCGCCCACCACGGCTATGTGATGGAGGGCTGAGCGGCGTGAGCTCGGGACCCATCGCGTTCAGCGCGGCCGGGACGTCCGGGGTGGCGTCCGCCGCGAAGGGCGGCTCGGCCAGGCCCAAGCTGGAGCACGCCTACCTGGAGCTGCGCACCCCGCCCACCGGGGGCGGGCTGACCCCCGGCGGCCCCTGCGGGCGGATCGACTTCCAGTTCAACCCGAAGGAGCTGAGCCTGACGAAGGCGGCCTCCTGGAAGCGCACCCCGGCCAAGGGCGCCAAGAGCTCGGGTCCGCCGGAGTACCAGGGCTCGCAGCCCAGCAAGCTGACCGTCGAGATGTTCTTCGACGCGGGCGACACCCAGGACACCCGGGTCGTGACGGCGGTGGAGCAGCTGTTCGCGTGCTGCGTGCCGACGAACGAGACCAGGCAGCAGCAGCGTTCCTCGCCGCCCTGGGTGGTGTTCCACTGGGGCGGCCTGACCGGCTTCCCCGGATACGTGAGCCAAGTCGCCGCCAAGTACACCCTGTTCACCACGTCGGGCGTGCCGATCCGGGCCGTGTGCCAGGTGACGATGGAGGAGATCAGCGGGGAGACACCCGGCCAGAACCCCACGTCCGGGGCGCTGGCGGCCCGGCGGGTGCACCGCGTCGCGTCGGGGGACTCGCTGCCGTCGCTGGCCCACCGGGAGTACGGCGACGCGGGCGCCTGGCGGGTCATCGCCGAGGCCAACGGCATCGACGACCCGATCAGGCTGGCCCCCGGCACGCAGCTGCTGCTGCCCGCGCTGGACGAGTTGAGCCGGCTGGACGACAACGGCGGCCGGGGGGTGGGGCGATGACGCGACCCGGGGTCGCCAGTGCGCTGGTGGTGGAGTTCGACGGCCGCCCGCTGCCCGCGAAGTTCCTCAACACGCTGGTCGAGGGATACGTGGACGACAGCCGCACGCTTCCCGACCTCTTCCTGCTCCGGTTCCGCGACCCGGACCGCGTCCTGCTCGGACAGACCGGCCTGAAGATCGGCAGCGAGGCCCGGCTCCTCGCCCGGGCCGGCGGGGGAACAGCCCCGAAACCACTCCTCGAAGGCGCGGTCACCGCCCTGGAGGTCGAGCTGGACGAGACCGGCACCTTCACCGTGGTCCGGGGCCTGGACGAGTCGCACCGGCTGCTGCGGGGCCGGCGCGTCGCGAGCTACCAGAACATGACCCTGTCCGACATCTGCGGCCAGGTCGCGCAGCGCGCCGGACTCAAACCCGGCACCGTGGACATCGCGGGCCCGGTCATCGAGCACCTCGCCCAGCCCAACGTCACCGACTGGGAGTTCGTGCGCGGACTCGCCGAGGAGGCCGGCGCCCAGGCGTACGTACGCGACGGGCAGCTGCACATCACCCGGCCCGCCGAGGCGAGCGGGGCGCCGGACAGCTCCGCGCGCGCCGACCGGGACCCGCTCGTCCTCGAACTCGGCAGCAACCTGCTGCGCTGCCGCGCCGGTGTCTCGGCCGCCGAACAGGTCTCCGAGGTCGAGGTGCGCGGCTGGGACATCGGCGCCAAGGAACCGCTGGTCGGCCGGTCGCCCGCCGGGAAGTCGGCCACGCTGGACCTCGGCGTCACGGCGGCCGAGGTCGCGGCCCCCTTCGGCGAGGCCCGGTTCGTCGTCACCGACGCCGCGTACGGCACCCAGGCACAGGTGGACCAGGCGGCGAAGGCGCTGGCCGAGCGCATCGCCGGCTCGTTCGCGGAACTGGAAGCGGTGATCCGGGGCAACCCCGAGGTCACGGCGGGCAGCGCGGTCGCCCTCAACGCGGTCGGCGCGCCTTTCGAGGGCCGCTACACGGTCACCTCCTCGCGCCATGTCTTCGACGCCGTACGCGGCTACGAGACCTGGATCACCGTGTCCGGTCAGCAGGAGCGCTCGCTGCTCGGGCTCACGGCCGCCTCCGGCGCGTCCGGGAGCGGTCCGCGCTGGTCCGGGCTGGTCAGCGGGACGGTCACGGACACCCAGGACCCGGAGGGCTCGGGCCGCGTGAAGGTGCGCTTCCCCTGGCTGTCCGACGAGTACGCGAGCGACTGGGCGCGCACCGCGCAGTCCGGCGGTACGGGGGGCGGCGAGGCGTTCATCCCCGAGGTCGGCGACGAGGTGCTGGTCGGCTTCGAGCAGGGGCACCTGGACCGGCCGTACGTGCTGGCGGGGCTCTACAACGGCAAGGACCGGCCCGGTGGGGGAGGGGGCGACGCGAGCACCCCGGACGCCTCCGGCGGCGGCGACCTGGTCGACCCCACCACCGGCGCCGTCAACCGCCGCGCGTTCGCGTCCAAGAGCGGCAACCAGCTCGAACTGCTGGACGCGGCGAACGGCCCGCAGGGCGTACGGCTGCGCACCGGCGACGGGAAGCTCACCATCGACCTGGACCGGCGGGGCACCGCCGTCGTCATCAACAGCGACGGCAGCGTCACCATCGAGGCCAAGGAACAGGTCTCCGTCACGGCAGCCAAGGGCGTCTCCCTGGACGCCGGGCGCGGCGAGCTGACGCTCACCGGCGAGAGCGTCACCCTCACCTCCCGCAGCGGGGTCGCCCTGGACGGCGGCAACGGCAAGGTCGCCCTGTCCACGGACGGCGCGGTGGAGGTGCGTGGCGGCCAGGTCACGGTTGACGGCAGCCGGCGCACGGACCTGAAGAGCGGCGGTTCCCTGTCCGTCAACGCGCCCATGATCCAGCTCAACTGACGTACCACCACATCCGCATCGAACAGGAGCGCCCCGCATGCCGTCAGCAGCAGCCGCCCGGGTCGGCGACCCCACGGGTCACCCCGGCACGGTCGGGCCGCCCGGGGTGGTCTCGGTGCTGATCGGCGGCAGACCCGCGGCCACGGTCGGCACCATCCACCAGTGCGCGTCGCCGCTCGGACACCCGCCGACCCCGCTCGCGCCCCCGGGCAGCCGGAGCGTGTTCATCGGCGGCAGGCCGGCCGCCCGCGTCGGTGACCTGAGCGGCTGCGGGGCGCCGATCCTCTCGGGCTGCGCCACGGTGCTGATCGGAGGCTGAACGGACATGGGAGAGCAGTTCATCGGGGCCGGCTGGGCCTTCCCGCCGCGTACGGACGCCACCGGGTCCATCGCCCTCGTACGCGGCGAACGCGAACTGGAGGAGTCGATCCGGCTGATCCTCGCGACCTCGCCCGGCGAGCGGCCGATGCGGCCCGAGTTCGGCTGCGCCGTCAACGACTACGTGTTCGCCCCCGCCGACGCCGGAACGGCCGGGCAGCTCGCGTACGAGGTGCGCCTCGCGCTGGAACGCTGGGAACCGCGCATCGAGGTCGCCGACGTCACCGTCCGGTTCGACGCGGCGGACAGCGGGGTGCTCTACATCGACATCGGCTACACGGTGCGCGGCTCCAACGACCCGCGCAACCTCGTCTTCCCGTTCTACGTGATCCCCCCGCACGGACCGGAGACGAACCCCGACGACGAGGAGGCCGGCGCGTGACGCTGCCCAGTCCCCATCTGGACGACCGCCGCTTCCAGGGCCTGGTGGACGAGGCCAAGCGCCTGGTCCAGCAGCGCTGCCCGGAGTGGACCGACCACAACGTGTCGGACCCGGGCGTCACGCTCATCGAGGCGTTCGCGACGATGGTCGACCAGCTCGTCTACCGGGTGAACCGGGTACCGGAGAAGAGCTATCTCACCTTCCTCGACCTGATAGGCGTACGGCTGCACCCGCCGACGGCCGCGCGCACCGATGTGACCTTCCGGCTGTCCGCACCCCGCCCCGACCCCGTCGTGGTGCGTGCCGGGACCGAGGTGGCGACCGTCCGCACGGAGACGGAGGAGGCGGTCGTCTTCACGACCTCGTCCGAACTGATTGTCGTGCCCTGCTCGTTCGCCCACCTCGCGACCTGGCCGGCCGCCGAGGAGGTGGTCGACCGCACCGAACAGCTCGCCATCGGGCGTGACGTGGCGTGCTTCGGCGCAACGCCCGCCCCCGGTGACTGCCTCTACGTGGGCCTCTCGGCCGCCGTTCCGGCCGGTGTGGTCGTCCTGCGGCTCGACTGCCGCGTCGAGGGCGTCGGCGTGGACCCGCTGCGCCCGCCGCTGGTCTGGGAGGCGTGGGACGGGGCCGGCTGGGCGGCCTGCGAGGTCGAGAAGGACGACACCGGCGGCTTCAACCGGTCCGGCGAACTCATCCTGCACCTGCCGAGGACCCACACCCCGGCCGCCGTCGTCAGGCGCACCGGCGGCTGGCTGCGCTGCCGCCTGATCGAGGCCGAGCCCGGCCGCCCGACCTACCTGGCGCCGCCCGTGGTCCGGTCCGTCACCGCCTTCACCATCGGAGCCACCGTCGCCGCCGAGCACGCCGAGACCATCACCGACGAGGTGCTCGGCGCTGCGGAGGGCGTACCGGGCCAGGCGTTCACCCTGGCCCGCTCGCCCGTCGTGCCGGGGGATTTCGTGGTCGAGGTCGCGGACCCGGCGAGCGGCCCCGAGCCGGAGTACACCCGCTGGACCAGGGTCGACGACTTCGCGCACTCCGGCCCCGAGGACCGGCACATCACCCTCGACCCGAACTCCGGCCGCGTCGAGTTCGGCCCCGCCGTACGCGAACGGGACGGCTCCATCCGCTACTACGGCGCCGTCCCCGCGAAGGGCGCCACGGTCCGGGTGCGTTCGTACCGCACCGGAGGCGGGCTGCGGGGCAACGTCGCCCGCGCGACCCTGAAGATCCTGCGCAGCGCGATCCCGTACGTGGCCCGTGTCGAGAACCGCAGACCCGCGCTCGGCGGGGTCGACGGCGAGAGCGTCGACAGCGCCCGGGTGCGCGGCCCCATGACCCTGCGCACCCTGCACCGGGCCGTCGTCCCGCACGACTACGAACTCCTGGCCCGCGAGGTCGCCCCGGACGCCGCCCGGGTCCACTGCATCCGGGCCGGGGCCGACGGCGACGAGAGCGACGCCACCGCCCAGGGCGTACGGCTCCTCGTCGTACCGGCCGGGCGCAGCGACGACCAGGGCCGGATCGAGTTCGACGAGCTGGTCCCGCCGGCCCGGACCCTGCGCCTCATCGCCGGGCACCTGGACGAGCGCCGCCCGATCGGCGCCCGCCTCGCCGTCGAACCGCCCTTCTACCAGGGCGTCACCGTCGTCGCCTCGGTCCAGGCCGAGCCGGGCGCTGACCGCGACCGCGTGCGCGATGCGGCACTGGCCGCGCTGTACGGGTACTTCAACCCCCTGACCGGCGGTCCCCACGGGCAGGGCTGGCCCTTCGGGCGCCCGGTCCAGTCCGGCGAGGCGTTCGCCGTGCTCCAGCGGGTGCCGGGCGTGGACCTGGTGGAGGACGTACGCCTCTACCGCGCCGACCCGGTGACCGGTGAGCGCACCGACGCCACCACCAAGATCCCGCTCGACCGGCACGCGCTGGTCTTCAGCTACGAACACCAGCTCCGCGTGAGAGGAGCCTGACCCCATGCGCACCGGCGTCCCCGGGCTCCCCACCCCGCACCCCCTCATCGACCAGCTCCCCGCCGTCTACCTGGAACAGGACTTCGTCCGACGCTTTCTCGCCGCGCTGGACGACGTCCTCGCCCCGGTCCTCCTCGCCATCGACAACATCCCCGCCCACCTGGACCCACGCAGCGCCCCCGACGACTTCCTGGCCTGGCTGGCGCAGTGGGTGGCGGCGGAGCCCCCCGAGGACGGCCCGGTCGAACGGCGCCGTGAGACGGTACGCGGCGCGGTGGCCCGGCACGCCCGGCGCGGGACGGCGGGCGGCCTCGCCGAGGCGGTACGCCTGGCGACCGGCGTGGACCCGGAGATCACGGAGAGCGGTGGCACCGTCTGGTCCACCGGGTCCGGCGCCACGCTTCCCGGCGCGGCGCGCCCCTGGGTGACGATCCGGCTCCGGGAGGGGCGCGGCCGGCCCGTCGACCGGGCCCGGCTGGAGGAACTCATCGGCACGGAGGTGCCGGCCCACGTGGGCTTCACGCTGGAGATCCTGCCCTCGGACGAGGGCGCGGGGGGTGCTGTGCGGTGATCTGCGAGACGTGCGGGACGAGGAATGAACCGGGCCGCGAATTCTGCGTGTCGTGCGAGGCGTTTCTGGCGTGGGAGGAGGGCGACGAGGCCGCACCGGGACCTCCTGCGCCTCGCGCGCCCGCGCAGCCCGGCCCGCCGGAACCGGCCCCGACGGCGCCCGCCCCGCCACCCGTCGCTCCCGGACCGGGACGGCACGCGGTCCCCCCGGCCCCCGCCCCGCCCGCCCCCGTGCGCCCGGACCCGCCCCGCCCGTCGTCCCCCGCCCCACCGCACCCGCCCCACGCGGTTAACCCCCTTCCCGCCATCCCGCCGCAACGCCCGCCGACCCCCGCGCTCCGCGCCCAGGACCCGTCGCCCCGTACGCCCCCCGCCCCCGCACAGCCTGCCCCGGCCGCCCCCCGGCGCCCCGGGGACCGGCCGGACACCCCTCCCGGCCCCGCGGCCTGGACACCCGACGCGTCGTCGCCCGAACCACCGCCCACCGCACCGGCCAGGGCTGACGCGCCGGTGCGGTGCCCCGGCTGCGGTACCGAGAACGCGCCCGACCGCACCCTGTGCGTCCGGTGCGCCCTGCTCCTCGACCCCGGTCCCGCGCCCGCCGCCCGCCCGCCGTGGTGGCGCCGCCTCATCCGCAGGGGCCCGGCGCGGGGCCACCAGGCCGGGGCGCGCCCGCGGCGCCGTCGGCGGGGGCCACGGCTGGGGGTCCCCCTCGCGCTGCTCCTCGTCCTGGCCGGGGTGTGGTTCGCGCTGCCGCACCTGTCCGGGCTGCTGGGCCTCGCCAAGGAGGAGACCGGCGCGCCGGAGTCGATGCCGCCCTCCGCGTGCCGCGCGTCGAGCGCGGCTCCGGGGCATGCCGCGGGCGCCGCCGTGGACGGCTTCAACAACCGGTACTGGGCGCCCAGGGCCACCGGCGGCGGGGCGGGGGAGTTCCTTGAGTGCACGTTCGACTCACCGGTCCGGCTGCGGAAGATGGTGGTGTTCTCCGGCACCTCGACGCATGCCGACGAGTATCTGACGCAGGCCCGGCCGGCCGGGCTCGTCGCCGAACTGACCGCGCAGGACGGCACCAGGAGCACGAAGACGATCCGGCTCACCGACCGGGCCGGTCAGCAGACGTTCGACCTACGGGGCTCGCAGACCGTTCGCATCCGGCTCACGGTCGACACCGCGTACGGCACCGGAAAGGGCCGCCGGGTGGCGGTCGCCGAGGTCGAGTTCTTCGGCCACCGCTCCTGACAGCGCGGCGCGCCACGCGGGCCCGGCTTGCCACGGAGGGAGGGGGACGGCAGGGTTCGGTGCTGTGCCCACTCTCCTGATCGTGCATCACACCCCCTCGCCGAACTGCCAGGCCCTCTTCGAGGCCGTCGTCTCCGGCGCGACGACGGACGAGATCGAGGGTGTACGCGTCGTACGGCGCGCCGCGCTCGCCGCGACGGCCTCCGACGTACTCGAAGCGGACGGGCTGCTCCTCGGCACCCCGGCGAACCTCGGCTACATGTCCGGGGCGCTCAAGCACTTCTTCGACCAGATCTACTACCCGTGCCTCGACACGACGCGGGGCCGCCCCTTCGGCTACTACGTGCACGGCGGCAACGACGTCACCGGAGCCGTGCGCGGCATCGAGACGATCACCACCGGACTCGGCTGGCGCCGGGCGGCGGACGCCGTGAAGGTGACGGGCGAGCCGGCCAGGGCGGACACCGAGGCGTGCTGGGAACTGGGAGCCGCGCTGGCGGCCGGCCTGACCGAATAGGGGCTGCGCGGCGGGCGACCGCACGCTACGCTGTGCCGCGATGACGACTCACTCTCTCCGTAGATTGGGGGCCCCGTCCGCGCAAGGTGAGTGCTGATGACCACTCACCGGCCCGACGAGGATCCCTTCCTGTCCTTCTGGCTGCGCGTGCGCGAGTTCGCCGTGCCGCCCTCCATGATCGAAACCGCCACCGCCCGGCGTCGTACCGGCGACTGGGCCGGTGCCTGCGCCGCCGCCGGCGTCGACGTCGACTTCGCCCCACGGGCCCTGGCCCGCACGTACGGGCGGGAACTCGCCGCCCGCGTACGCGCCGACCTGCGCCACCTGGCACCGGACCTGCTGCGCTGGCACATGCCGAGGATCGCCCCGCGCGGGCTGCTGCGCCCCGGGCTGACGCTCGCGCTCGCGCGGTACGACGCCGAGCCGCGCGCCGGTACCGCTCGGGCGCCGGCCGCCGTGCACCTGGTGGCCAGAACAGCGCCCGCCTGGGCGGACGCCGGCCAGCGGATCAGCCTCGGCCTGTGGGACGGCACCGGCCCCGGCACCGTACGCCTGCACCCGCATCCCCACCCCAGCCGGCGGTTCCGGCTCGACCTGCACCGCCACCTGTGGGACGCGCGCCGCGCCGCCGAGCTGGGGGTACGCGGGGGAGCGGGAGGCGGTACGGACCCGGCACCGGACCTCCTCGGCCTGCTGCCACCGGGGCGGCGTTGTGCCGTCGGCCGCTGGGCGGCCGAGGCCGCGCTGCTGCTCGACGCCGAGGGGTGCGCCTCGGGCCCCGTCACCGTACGGCTGGGCGGTCGGCACCGGCTGCTTCTGGAGGGGGACGGCCGCGTGAGGCTCGCGGACGGCCGGGCGGCCGCCGCCCGCACTCCGCTGGTGCTGCCCGACGCGGCGACCTGGGCGCTGCCCGACCTCGAACTCCTGCGGTCCGGCGCGATCGAGGCCGGCCGGCTGCACCCGCTCGTCGCGGACGCGCTGGTCCCCGGGCACACACCGGCCGGTCCGCCACCGGAGCCGGCAGGCGCCGGGCACCCGCGCACCGTGGACTGCCGGGGCGCCCGCCACCGCATCGGCCTGGTCGACGGGGTGCTGTCCGCCCTTGACCACGACCCGGCCGAGATCCGGCGCGAAGAGCTGCTGGTCGCCCTGACCGGGACCCCGTTGCCGTGCCTCCGCGCGATCGACGACGCCCACCGCCGCCCGGAGTGCCTGACCGGGGTGCGGGAACGGCTCGACCACGGCGACATCGCCGGCGCCCTCGCCGTCGTGGAAGGTCTCCTGGGCGCCGGCGCACAGCTCCACGACGGCCCGCTGCGCGACGAGCTGGAGACGGCGGCGCTCCGCCGGATCACCTACGGGCTGTACCGGGCCGACCTGATCGAACCCGGCCCCCCGCCCGCCCCCGCACGCCGAACGCGCCCGCGCCGGGCGGGGGCGCGCTGACGGGTGCGCCCGCACCCCTCGCCAACCGGTCCGAAGGCCGGTGTCCCCTGCACCCACCACGACTCACAAGGTGATGACACATGCCCGTAAGCACCCCTTCCGCCCCGCCCGCGGCCACCCAGCTCGACATCGCCGGCGCGCTGACAACCCTGTTGCGCGACACGACGACCGAAACGCGCCCCGACACCCAGCTGGAGGCGCTGACCCTGGCCGTCGCCGCCGACCTGCCCGTGCTGCTGTGGGGCGAGCCGGGTATCGGCAAGACCGCCGCCCTGACCCAGCTCGCCGACGACCTCGGGCTCCCCCTCACCACGGTCATCGCCAGCGTGCACGAGCCGTCCGACTTCTCCGGGCTGCCCGTCGTCGGCGACGATCCGGCGGAACAGGGCGTTCCCATGGCGCCGCCGGACTGGGCCGTACGCCTGGTCCGGGCCGGGCGCGGACTGCTCTTCCTGGACGAACTGTCCACGGCTCCCCCCGCCGTGCAGGCCGCCCTCCTCCGTCTCGTACTCGAACGGCGCGTCGGCGCGCTCCAACTGCCGCCCGGCGTACGCATCGTGGCCGCCGCCAATCCGCGTTCCTCGGCGGCCGACGGCTGGGAGCTGAGCCCACCGCTGGCCAACCGGTTCGTCCACCTCCAGTGGGCCCACGACCAGGACGTCGTCGTACGCGGTCTCGGCGGCATCTGGCCCCGGGCCACCCTGCCCAGGCTCCGGCCCGAACTCCTCCACGAGGCGGTCGGCTTCGCCCGGCGCGCGGTGTGCGGGCTCCTCGCGGCCCGTCCCGCGCTCGTGCACCGGCTGCCCAGCGGCGAGACCCGCAGGGGCGGCCCCTGGCCGTCGCCCCGGAGCTGGGAGATGACCCTCACCCTGACCGCCTTCGCCACCGCGGCCGGTGTTTCCCGCGATGTGCTCTCCCTGCTCGTCCGGGGCACGGTGGGCGACGGGCCGGGACTCGAACTGCTGGCGTCCATCGACCGGATGGACCTCCCGGACCCCGAAACGCTCCTGGCCGACCCGGCCGCCGCCGTCCTGCCCGAGCGGGGGGACCTGCGGCAGGCGGTGCTCGACGGGGTGGTCGCGGCGGTGCGCAACCGCCTCGACCGGTCGCGCTGGGACGCCGCCTGGGCCCTCCTGGTGCGCGCCGTGGAGACGGGTGCGCCGGACCTGGTCGTCGTCCCCGCGACCACCCTCGCCACGCTCAGGCGGGAGGAGTGGGACGTACCCGCGTCGATCGAGGCGCTGGCCGGGGTCGTGTCGGTGTCGCGGCGCGCCGAGGACGCGGCGGCCCGCGCCGCCGTGGCGACGAAGGGCGGCCGGTGACCGGGGGCGGGCTGGACCGCGACAAGCTCTTCGCCGCCCGGCTGCAGGCCGTGAGGGCCCGCCCGTTCCTGGCGACGGCGCTGTTCGCCCTCCATGCCGTCGAGTCTCCGCGCGTCCCGACGATGGCCGTCGACCGTCACTGGCGGTGCTACGTGTCGCCGTGGTTCGTGGACCGCACACCCGTGGAGGAACTCGCCGGGGTATGGGTGCACGAGGTGTCGCACCTGCTGCGCGACCACCACGGACGCGGGGACCGGTTCGCGCGCAGACACGGCCTGACCGGTGCGGCGGAACGCCTGCGGATGAACATCGCGGCCGACTGCGAGATCAACGACGACGTGTACGGGGACGGGCTGGCCGCCCCCGAGGGAGCGGTGCGCCCCGCGACGCTGGGGCTCCCCGAGGGAAAGCTGATGGAGGAGTACCTGCGTCTGTTCCGGCTCGGGCCCCGTACGCAGGACCTCGCCTGGCTGGACTGCGGCAGCGGCTCCGACGGGCTCGACCGGGAGTGGGACATCGGACCCGACGGCGCGCACGGGCTCAGCGAGCAGGAGCGCGACGCGGTGCGCTTCCGGGTGGCCCAGGGCATCACCGGCCGCCCGGGCCACGCGCCGAAGGCGTGGAAACGGTGGGCGGAGGAGGCGTTCCACCCGCCCCAGGCTTGGCGCGACCTGCTGGGGGCCGCCGTCCGGTCAGCCGTTTCCGGCGCCGGCGCGGGTGACGACTACTCGTACGGGCGTCCCTCGCGACGCTCGGCCGGGCTGCCCGGGGTCATCCTGCCGAGCCTCCGGCGCAGACCACCGCGCGTGTCCGTGGTCATCGACACCTCGGCGTCGGTCAGTGACGCGGAGCTGGGCAGCGCGCTGCTGGAGGTGTCCGCGATCACCCGTGCCGTGGGCGGCCGCCGGGACCTGGTCACCGTGCTGTCCTGCGACGCGGCCGCCCGGGTCGTGCACCCGTTGTGCCGGGCGGAGGGCATGACGCTGGTGGGCGGCGGCGGTACGGACCTGCGCACGGGCTTCGACAGGGCCCTGCGTATGCCCCACCCGCCCGATGTCGTCGTGGCCCTGACCGACGGCCAGACCCCCTGGCCCTCGGCCCAGCCGTCGTGCCGGACGGTGGTGGGCCTGTTCGACCGGCCGGACCGGGACTCCTGGCACGAGAACGACCCCGACCACGTACCGGACACGCCGCCCGCGTGGGCGCGCGTGGTCGACATCGGCTAGTCGGAGGTCCCGGCCGCCCCCGCCCGCAGCCCGTCCGTGACCAGGTCGAACAGGCGGGCGGCGCGGGGCTGCCAGTCGCTGTGCGGGTCCAGCTGCCACAGGCCCGCTATGGCGAGGAGGAAGTCGTCCGGGGTCACCCCGGGGCGGATGGTGCCCGCCGCCTCGTTCGCCGCCAGCAGGAGCGTGATGGCCTCGGTCACCGGGCCGTGGCCGACCTGCGCCAGGCTGCCGTGCCCGCTGGTCGTGGCGCGCAGGGCGTCCGCCAGGCCCGCCTTCGCCATGGCGTACCGGGCGAGGCGGTCCAGCCACTCACGCAGGGCGCGGTCGGCCGGGCGGTCGGCGAGGAGCTGGGCCGCCGCGTCGGCGACCTGCCGCATCTCGTACCGGTAGACCTCAAGGACCAGGGCCTCGCGGTGCGGGAAGTTGCGGTAGAACGTGCCCTGGCCCACGCCGGCCTTCCGGGCGATCACGCTCACCGGGGTGTCCGCGGCCCGGGTCAGCTCGGCGAGCGCGACGGCCAGGATGCGTTCGCGGTTGCGCTGCGCGTCCGGCCGCGTGGACGTGCTCCTCGGGTCCCGCACCCTTCCCCCCTCCCGAGCCGCGGCCGGGGACGGCCTTGCTCGCCGGACAGCCGTCCGTTAGGTTCGACAACCAAGCGGACAGCTGTCCGCTTGTCTCCATCGCAGCGCCGGATCAGGCCACTTGACCGACCGGCTTCCGTCGGCCCCCCACCCGCACGCCGCGCTCGCCGCCTCACGCACCGGCCGCACACCGTCTCGTGCGGAGCGGTCCAGCACATGCGAAAGAAGGCTGATCATGGCCCCATCGACGTCCAGCGCCGTCACCCTGCGCGTCAACGGCGAAAAATACACGCTGACTGTCGACCACCGCACCACCCTGCTCGACGCGCTACGCGAACGCCTCGACCTCACCGGTACCAAGAAGGGCTGCGACCAGGGCCAGTGCGGCGCCTGCACGGTGCTGCTCGACGGCCGCAGGGCCGTGGCCTGCCTCCAGCTCGCGGTGGCGGCCGAGGGACGCGAGATCACCACCATCGAGGGCGTCGCGGACGGCGACCGACTGCACCCCGTGCAGCAGGCGTTCCTGGACCTCGACGGATACCAGTGCGGCTACTGCACCCCGGGCCAGATCTGCTCCGCCCTCGCGGTCATCGAGGAGCACGCCGCCGGGTGGCCCAGTGCCGCGACCGAGGACGTACGGCCCGAGGCAGGGGTGCCTGCGCTCACCCCCGACGAGATCCGTGAGCGCATGAGCGGCAACCTCTGCCGCTGCGGGGCGTACACACAGATCGTCCAGGCGGTCGCCCGCGCCGCCGAGCACACCACCGACCGGTCCGAGGAGCTCGGGGTATGAAGGAGTTCGGTTACGAACGCGTCCACGACGTCGCCGGAGCGGTGGCCCTTCTCGGCACCGACCCGGGCGCCCGGCTCCTCGGCGGCGGCACCAATCTGATCGACCTGATGAAGGCGGGCGTGGAGCGCCCCAGCCTCCTCATCGACGTACGGGAACTCCCCCTGGACGAGGTCCGGTTCAGCTCCGCGGGCGGCCTGCGCATCGGCGCCACCGTCACCAACAGCGACCTGGCGGCCCACCCCGACGTACGCCGCCACTACCCGGCCCTCGCCCAGGCGCTGCTCGCCGGAGCGTCCGGGCAGCTGCGCAACATGGCCACCGTCGGCGGCAACCTCCTCCAGCGCACCCGTTGCGGCTACTTCGCCGACCTCGCCAAACCCTGCAACAAGCGGGCCCCCGGCACCGGTTGCCCCGCCCTCGCGGGAGACCACCGCAACCACGCCGTCCTCGGTGCGTCGGAGCACTGTGTGGCCACGCACCCCTCCGACATGGCGGTCGCGCTCGCGGCGTTCGACGCGGCCGTCTCGTACGAAACGGCCGACGGGCCCGGCGAGTTGCCGATCGAGGCGTTCTACCTGCCCGTGGGCGACACCCCCCACATCGAGACCGCGCTGCCCGCCGGCGCGGTGATCACCGGCGTCACCCTGCCGCCCGTCCCGGCCGCCGCCCACTCCCGCTACCGCAAGGTGCGCGAGCGTGCCTCGTACGCCTTCGCGATCGGCTCGGTCGCCGCAGCCCTCGATGTACGCGACGGAGTCGTGCGCGACGTCCGCCTCGCCTTCGGGGCCGTCGCCTCCCGGCCGTGGCGGGCCCGTACCGCCGAACGGGCCCTGACCGGCGGCCCGGCCGACGGGACCGCGTTCGCCGCGGCGGCAGACGCCGAACTGACAGCCGCCCGGCCCCTGCCCGGGAACGGCTACAAGGTGACGCTGATGCGCAACCTCGTCGTCGCCGAGCTCACCCGACTTGCCGAGGAGGCCGCCCGATGACCACCACGACCGGCACCACCACCGCCTCCGGGACCGTGGGCTCGGGCCGCGCCCGGGTGGAGGGCCGCGACAAGGTCACCGGCGCCGCCCGCTACGCCGGCGAGATCCCCTTCGCCCGGCTCGCCCACGGCTGGCTGGTCCTCTCCACGATCGCCCGGGGCCGCATCACCGACGTGTCGGACGAACCCGTGCTCGCCATGCCGGGCGTGCTCACCGTGCTCCACCACGGCAACGCCCCGCGCGTCGACGCCGACTACGTGGGCATGCTCGGCCGGCCCAACCCGGTCGTCGGACTCTTCCAGCACGACCGGGTGCCGTTCGTGGGCTGGCCGGTGGCCCTCGTGGTGGCCGAGACCCCCGAACAGGCCAGGGAGGCCGCGGAAGCGCTGGTCGTCGGCTACGAGGAGGAACCGCACGACGTGGCGTTCCGCTCCGGCCGCGACGATGCCTACCGGCCCGAGGACTCCCCGATGGTGCGGGCCGACACGGACAAGGGGGACGTACAGGCGCGGATCGACGGGGCCGCCTTCGTCGTGGACGCGGAGTACACGACGCCGGAGGAACACCACTGCACGATGGAGCCGCACGCCGCGACGGCTTGCTGGAACGACGGCCGGCTCGACGTCACCGACTCCAACCAGGGCAGCTCCTGGGTGGCCGGAGAACTCGCCCAGCTGTTCTCCCTGGACCCCGCCTCGGTGCGGGTGCGATCCGAACACATCGGCGGCGCCTTCGGCTCGAAGGGGCTGAGTGCCCATCAGGTCGCCGCGGTCATGGCGACGACAGCGCTTCACCGGCCCGTACGCGTCGTCATGACGCGCCGTCAGATGTTCTCGCTCGTCGGCTACCGCAGCCCGACCGCCCAGCGCGTCAGGGTGGCGGCGGATGCCGAAGGCCGGCTGTGCGCCTTCGACCACGAGGCGCTGAACCTCACCTCCGGCGTGCACGAGTTCATCGAGACGAGCGCCGTGCTCGGCCGCGTCCTCTACGACGCCGACGCGCACCGCACCCGGCACCGGATCGTACGGCTCGACGTGCCGACGCCGACCTGGATGCGCGCCCCCGGCGAGGCACCCGGGTCCTTCGCCATCGAATCGGCCCTCGATGAACTCGCCGAGAAGTGCGGCGTGGACCCCATCGTGCTGCGGGCCCGCAACGAACCCGCCACCGGGCCGGTCTCGGGCCTGCCGTTCAGCAGCCGCAACCTGCTCGCCTGCTTCGAGGAGGGCGCCCGCCGCTTCGGCTGGGCGGACCGCGATCCGCGCCCCGGCCTGCGCCGCGAAGGCCGCTGGCTGATCGGGACCGGGACGGCCGCCGCCTCCTACCCCTCGGGCGTCGGCCGCTCCACCGCCGCCGTCACCGCCGAGGCCGACGGCACCTTCACCGTACGGGTCAACGCGGCGGACATCGGCACCGGAGCCCGCACCGCCATGACGCTCGTCGCCGCGGAGGCGCTCCGGGCGGACCCGGACCTCGTCCAGGTGCGCATCGGCGACAGCGACCTGGGCCACGCGATGATCGCGGGCGGTTCCACCGGCACCCGCTCCTGGGGCTGGGCGGTGCGCCTCGCGGCGGCCGACCTCCGTGAACGGCTGGCACTGGGCGGCGGTGTCCCGGCCGAGGGGATCACCGCCCGCGCGGACACCGCCGATGCCATCGCCGCCCTGCCGCAGCGGGAACGGCACTCGTTCGGCGCCCAGTTCGCCGAGGTCGCCGTCGATGTCACCACCGGCGAGGTACGTGCCCGCCGCCTGCTGGGCATCTTCGCGGCGGGCACCATCGTCAACCCCCTCACCGCGCGCAGTCAGCTCATCGGCGGCATGACCTGGGGCCTCTCCATGGCGCTCCACGAGGAAGCGGTCCGCGACGCGGCGACCGGCGGGCACGTCAACGCCGACCTCGCCGGATACCACGTCGCCTCCCACGCCGATGTGCCGCTCATCGAGGCGGACTGGGTGGACGACCCGGTGCCCGGCGACCCCGTCGGCATCAAGGGCATCGGTGAGATCGGCATCGTGGGCGTCGCCGCCGCGATCGCCAACGCGGTCTGGCACGCGACGGGCGTACGCCACCGGGACCTGCCGATCCGCCCGGACCGCGTCCTGGGCGGGGGGCCGGACACCCCCTAAGCACCGAGCCGCACTTCGCGCCCCCGCCAGCGACGCCGCAGCCAGCGGTCGTGGCTGGCGACCACGACCGCGCCCGGTCCCGGGCCCAACGCCTCCTCCAGCTCGTCGCAGAGCGCGGGGGAGAGGTGGTTGGTCGGCTCGTCCAGCAGCAGCAGCTCCGGCGGGCGGGCCATCAGCAGCGCGAGCGCGAGCCTGCGCCGCTGGCCCGCCGACAACTGCCGCACCTGCTTGCCCAGGTCCGCCTCGCGCAGCAGCCCGAGCGAGAGCAGCGGCACCAGTTCCGCGCGCTCGGCGCCCAGCACCCGTACGTAGGTGTCGGCGACGGTACGGTCCGGCCGGGCGAACACACTGTCCTGAGCCAGCACCCCGACGGACAGGTCCGGCCGCCGGACCACCTCGCCGACCGCCACCGGACGGCCCGCGAGCACCGCGATCAGCGTCGACTTCCCCGTACCGTTGCCGCCCGTCACCAGCAGCCGGTCGGACGCCTCGATGTCGAGCTCGTCGACGGCCAGCCGGCCGGGGAACCGCACCCCGCGCAGGGACACCAGCGTGCCCGGCCCGGGCGCCTCGGCCCGCTCCGGGTACCGGAACCGCAGCGGGCTGGGCGGCTCGGCGACCTGGCGGCGCTCCGCCTCGTCCAGGCGGCGGGTGGCGTTGCGCACCCGGCGCGCGATCTGGCTCTGCACCCGGCCGGCCCGCACGCCGTACCCCATCTTCTCGCTGTCGCGGGGCCCCCGGTCGGGCGCGACCTGGCGCGCGGTCACCGCGGCCGACCGGCGCAGCTCCCCGATCTCCTCCTGCTCCTCCGCGTACCGGCGCTCCCACCGGGCCCGTTCCGCCCGCTTCTCGGCCAGGTAAGCGCTGTACCCGCCGCCGTACCGTACGGGCCCGTCGACCGCCGGATCGAGGTCGACGAGGTCCGTGCAGACGGCGTCCAGGAACGCCCGGTCGTGGCCGGCGATCACCACGGGCCCGGGCATCGCGCGCAGCTGCTCCTCCACGAACGCGGCGGCTTCGTCGTCCAGGTGGTTGGTCGGCTCGTCGAGGAGCAGGGCGGCCGGCCGGCGGACCAACAGCGCGGCGAGCGCCAGCCGGCCGCGCTGCCCGCCCGAGAGCGAGCGGATCGTCCGGCCGTGCGGCAGGGAGCCGAGCCCGAGCCCGCCGAGCACGACTGCCGCGCGCCGGTCGGCGTCCCAGACCTCCCGCTCCTCGGCCTGTTCGAGTCGTCCGCCGTAAGTCTCCAGGAGCTGAGCGTGCTCCGGAGACTCTTCCGGCGTACGGGAGAGCAGGCCGGAGAGCCGGTCGAGCTCGGCGAGATCGGCCCGGGCCTCGCGCAGGGCGTCGTCCAGGACACCGGCGACGGTGGAGTCCGCGTCGAACGGCATCTCCTGGTGCAGGAACCCCACATCGGCGGGCCGGGTGACCTGTCCGGCGTCGGGCTCGTCCACGCCGGCGAGCAGCCGCAGGAGTGTCGACTTGCCGACACCGTTCTCACCGATGAGGCCGATGCGGTCGCCCGGCGACGCGGTGAGTGACACCCCGTCCAGGACCCGCTTCGTGCCGAGGACGCGGACCAGGTCGTGGGCGAGGAGGGCGCGGCTCATGCTTCCGGTGCCCCCGTCTCGCGCAGCTCCCCGTCCGCCAGCCGCAACCACCGGCCCACACCGATCCGTTCCAGGAACCGTTCGTCGTGGCTGACCACCACGAACGCGCCCCGGTACGAAGCGAGCGCGCTCTCCAGCTGGCCGGCGCTCACCAGGTCCAGGTTGTTCGTCGGCTCGTCCAGGAGGAGCAGCTGCGGGGCCGGTTCCGCGCACAGGACGCAGGCAAGCGTGGCCCGCAGCCGCTCGCCGCCCGACAGCACGCCGACCGGCAGATGGGCGCGGTCGCCGCGGAAGAGGAAGCGCGCGAGGAGGTTCATCCGCTCGGCCTCCTCCCGGTGCGGGGCGTACGCGGCGAAGTTCTCGGCCACCGTGCGCCCGAGGTCGAGCAGGTCGAGCCGTTGCGAGAGGTACGCGATGCGGCCGTCGGCCCGCCTGATCGACCCGCCGTCCGGGTCCAGGTCGCCGTTGACCAGTCGCAGCAGGGTGCTCTTGCCGGCGCCGTTGGGCCCGGTCAGGGCGATGCGCTCGGGGCCCCGGATCGTCAGGTCGACGCCGTCGCCGGAGAACTGCTCCCGGCCGCCGAGGCGCACCCGCAACTGCTCGGCCAGGAGCACCGTGCGGCCGGCGGGCACATCGGTGTCCGGCAGGTCGAGCGTGATGCGCTGCTCGTCGCGTACCGCACGCCCCGCCTCGTCCAGGCGGGCCTGCGCCTCACCGACCCGGGCGGCGTGCGTCTGGCCGGACTTGCCGGCCGCCTCCTGGGCGCCGCGCTTCATGTTCCCGGCGAAGATGCGGGGCAGGCCCGCGTTCTTGAGGTTGCGGGCCGCGTTGCTCGCGCGCCGCTCGGCCCGCTCACGGGCCTGCTGCATCTCGCGCTTCTCCCGTTTCAGCTCCTGCTCCGCGTTGCGGACGTTCTTCTCGGCCACCTCCTGCTCGGCCCGCACGGCTTCCTCGTACGCCGTGAAGTTGCCCCCGTACAGCCGTAGTTCCGAGGTGCCGAGTTCGGCGATGCGGTCCATGCGGTCCAGCAGCGCGCGGTCGTGACTGACGAGCATCAGCGTGCCGTTCCACGACTCCAGCGTGTCGTAGAGGCGGTGCCGGGCGTCGAGATCGAGGTTGTTCGTCGGTTCGTCGAGGAGCAGGACGTCCGGCCGCTTCAGCAGCTGCGCCGCGAGTCCGAGCGAGACGACCTGGCCGCCGCTGAGCGTGCCGATGCTGCGGTCCAGGGCGATGCCGTCCAGGCCGAGCCGGTCGAGCTGGGCGCGGGTGCGCTCCTCGATGTCCCAGTCGTCGCCGATGACCGCGAAGTGCTTCTCGTCCACGTCCCCGGACTCCACGGCGTCCAGCGCGCGGATCACCGCGTCGACGCCCAGGACCTCGGAGACCGACAGGTCACCGGTCAGGGGCAGGCTCTGCGGGAGGTAGCCGAGCGTGCCGTCGACGGTGACCGAACCGGCGCTCGGGCGCAGCTCGCCGGCCAGCAGTTTGAGCAGGGTGCTCTTCCCGGAGCCGTTGGGCGCGACGAGACCGGTACGGCCGCTGCCCACGCTGAAGGACAGGCCGGAGAAGACCGGAGTGTCGTCCGGCCAGGAGAAGGAGAGGTTCGAGCAGATGAGGGATGCGTCGGACATACGAGGACCTCGCGTGTGAATCCGGGGACGGCGGACACCACGGCCCCGGGAAATGGCCTGAGGGAACAACGACATGGCCACTGCGGCGGCGCCCTGGGCGCCCGCTGCGGCTACGGGGCTCCGGGATCACCCGGAGATGTCGTCGTCGCCTGCCATGTCTGGTCTCCTCGTACACGCTGAACGGCCCGACAATCCTAGCAGGTGGGGCAGGGGGGACGTCGG
>NZ_JBMNDO010000115.1:0-25489 GCF_052542855.1 Streptomyces sp. SAS_281 | reverse complement strand
GGAGCCGGCCCCCCGGTCCGCCCAGCACCACAGGGGAGATCATGAAGGACCTGCACCAGCAAGCCGCCCGCTGGGATCAGTGGGCGCCGTACTACGACGAGGACACGCGCAACCAGGACCCGAGCCGCGCCGCTGCCGGCCTCTCGGACCTAGCCGGAGACGGCGCAGCCCTGGAGCTGGGCATCGGTACCGGCCGCGTCGCCTTCCCGCTGGCCGAATGGGGGACGGCCGTCTTCGGGCTTGATGCCTCCCAGGAGATGATCCGTCGTCTCGAAGAGCGCCAGGAGAAGATCCCCGAGGGACGTTCGCCTGTCCAGGCGCGGATCGGGGACATGGCCCGGTTCGATCTCGGTACGCACTACCCCCTCGTCTACGTCATCGCGAGCACGTTCTTCCTGCTCACAAAGCAAGAGGACCAGGTCAGCTGTTTCCGCAGCGCGGCAAGGCACCTCACCCCCGAAGGGCGGTTCGTTGTTGAAGCGGCCGTCCCGCACGCCTCGGGCATGGCCTCCGAACGTCAGCAGATGATCGTCCGCGAAATGAGCGAGGAGCACCTGAAGTGGTCCGCGTTCGTCCATGATCCCGTGCACCAGATCGTCCGCGCGCAGGAAGTACGTGTCGGGCCGGAGGGCTACCGTCTGCTGCCGAACGTTATGCGCTATGCCTATCCCGCTGAGCTGGACCTGATGGCGCAGCTCGCCGGGCTGCGTCTGGAACGGCGGACCGCGGACTGGGAAGGCTCTCCGTTCACCGCGACCAGTACGCACCATGTGTCCGTCTATAGTCACCAGGCAGCCGACAACGAGACCTCACCTCCCACCGGAGCGTCAGCATGACCGTCCCGCCGCAGCTCCTCTCCGAAGCGTTCGGTGACCACGATGCGCAGACCACCTTGGTGGTCGATCGGCGCGGCACCGCGCTGTGGCGCGTGGATCTCCACGACGGAACCCAGTACGCCCTGAAGATCACCACGCCGTGCACCGACCCCCAGGGGCATGTCGACTCCGAGCACCTGGCGCTCGTCGAGGCGGAACTGCTTCAGCACCTGGAGCGCGACGGTGTGATCACCGGCCTCTACCACCGGCACGGGCAGCTCCCCGACGGAACCGGCAGCTGGCTGACGCTGAGCTGGCGGCCCGGCGAGGAAGCCGACACTGCGTTCGCGAAACTGCGCGCGGATCCCGATGACCGGAGCGCGGCTGCCTACGCGGCGGCGATGGCGGGCGCTGTTGCTGATCTTCACGACAAGGGGTGGCGGCACGGCGATATGCAGGAGGCCCATTTCCTGCTGAGCGATGGTCGCGCGTGCCTCCTCGACTTCGCCATGGCGCAGACGCCGGACCCGGCAGACGCGGCGCGGATCGTCATCTACCGGGGGGCGTACGACTTCTTCAATTCGCCGGAGCTGGCCGCCCGCCGACTGGCCACCAAGCCGTCTGAGAGCCTAAGCCTGACGACCGCTTCCGAGGTGTGGTCCCTGTGCGCGACGATCTTCGCCTGCTGGACTGGCGTCTACCCGATCAGCGAGAAGGACACCCAGCTCAGCACCCCGGCCCTGCGCGCTGAGCTGGCGCGTGGCCGCTGCCGCGACCTCACCAGCATCCGGCCGTGGCCCTTCCCGGCGTTCGAAGACGTCGTCATGACGGGGCTGAGCATCGACCCGGCCAACCGGCCGACCGCCCGGCAGCTCCAGCACATGTTCGAGGAGCTGATGTAGCCCTTCACCGGCGGGCCCGCCGACGGCCGGTTGCTCGGCGGGCCGACGGAGAGCTAGCTCAGCTCGCTGTCGAGGTGCGCCTGTACCGGCTCGAAGAGGCCGTAGGGAACGAACTTCGGGATGTCGGCCAGGGCAACCCATTCCAGTTCGGCCAGCTCGTCGGTGTCCGCCACATAGGCGGTGCCGGATGCGACCGAGCAGGCGGTGTACGACATGTTCCTCCCGCTCTTGGGGTGGACCCGTCCGCCGAGGGACTTGACCGCCGTCACCGTCAGGCCGACCTCTTCCTGCGTCTCGCGTACGGCCGCCTGCTCGGAGGTCTCCCCGTCTTCGATCTCGCCGGCGGGGAACTGCCAGGACAGCTGGCCCTCGGAGATCCGGCGCCGCACCATCAGGACGCGGTTCTCGTGGACCACGATCGCGGCGGAGATCCCCGGCCGCTGCGCTGCCGTCTGCTCGGTCATGCGTTTTCCTCCAGTGCTTCCAGGATCGGCGGGTAAATGGTGTCGGCGGGTATGAACCGGGTCACCGCGCTCTTGGCTACCCACGTCACGTCCACGTTCTCCACGGCATCGCTGTTCGTCGCGTCCCCGGCGAGGTACTCGCACAGGAAGTACATGCAGTGCACGTCGGTCACCGGGTGGAGCCGCTCGCCGAGGCTCTGGCGGATGGCGCAGTGCACCCCGGTCTCGTCCAGCGTCTCGCGGATGGTCGTGGTCTCGGGGCGGACGCCTGGCTTGATGACGCCCGCGGGGAACTGCCAGGTGATCCCGGACGCGTCGTCGGCCCGGCGGCAGACCAGCAGCACGTCGGCGTCGCGGACGACGACGGCGATGGCGACGCGCAGGGCCTGGGCCTTGGGAACCGTGGCAGCGGCGTCCGCCTGGCCGCTGCCCGCCGTCATCAGCGCGAAGCGTTTGCGGACAGCGACCGGTGCGCTCTCGTGGACGGAGTCGAGCAGCTGCTGCATCTCGGGGCGGGGAACGACGTCGGGGTCCGAGTGCCAGGTGGCGACGGTCCGCGACGAGATGCCCAGGCGGTTGGCGAAGGACTCGTTGGTCAAGCGGAGAGCGGATTGGAGCGTGCAGGCGAGATGACCGGTCCAGACGTCGACTACTTCCACTGCGGCCCTCACGCATCCGATCGACAACGTGCATGGTCAATGCGGCTCAACTGCAAGCTAGTTGCACTGCCGCTTCATGGCGGAGGGAGCCGAACACCGGTTGAATCGAAGACGTGCCGCCCCAGACCGAACCCGCCCTCTCGCACAGATGCCCGAGCGGTGCAGCCGCCCAAGCATGTTAGTTCAGATCCCTTACAGGATTGGCGAGTTGGAAGATCGAAATCCGGTCTGGAAGTGGCCGAGAGCCGCTGCCCAGGGCGTGAGCCGCGCTCTGGCCGCCCTGGACAGCAGGCCGGTCGGTGCCCACCCGTGTCGGGCGCCGACCGGCCCCCAGAAGCCGTACGACGGAGGGACGCCATGGAGGCCAACAGGAGCACATGCAACAGCCCCTCCGCTGAATGGAGTTGGCAGTGAAGCCGCATGACCTGTGGGGGCGATTCGACTGGGCCCCCGGCAGCTGCTTCCGATGCGAGACGCGGGAGAGGGACGTCGCGATCATCGGGGAGATCGGGGCCCGAGGCGTTGACGTCGTGATTGCCGCGTGCCGCCCCTGCATATTCCGTCTGGAGCAGTTGCACTGGACCCTCGCCCAGAGCCAGCCCCGTCGCCCGACGCCCTCGCATGAGGCGCCGACTGCGAGCACGCCCGCACGGCTTCGCTCCGACGGTGCCCGGTCCTCGCGCAGGCGCCGCCCGCTCGCCGCCCGCTGGGGTATCACTTTTCGGCTATCGAATGTCCGTATCAGGAGGGTGCGCCAGCACCGCCGTCTGTAGCCCAACTGCCAGGCAGTATCTGCTGATCCGGCGCGGGTAACCTCAGTCACTGACGCGCTGAACGACCGTCATATCACCCGCGTGGCAGAGAAAAGGAAACGCATGTCCCAGGAGCAGGTACAGACAGTGGAGCGCACCCTTGTGCTGCTCAAGCCCGACGCGCTCGTGCGTGGCTTCGGCGGGAAGGTCATCACCCGCTTCGAGGAAGCAGCACTGAAGATCGTCGGCGTGAAGATGAAGCAGATGGACGCCGAGTTCACCCGGCGCCACTACTTCGACCTCGAAGAGCGCCTGGGCAAGGAGGTCTACGACTTCACCTCCGCGTTCATGCAGCAGGGCCCGGTCATCGCCCTGGTGCTCGAAGGCTTCGACGCGATCGCCACGGTGCGCAAGCTCGTCGGCAGCACGTACCCGAACGAGGC
The DNA here is from genome assembly GCF_052542855.1 of Streptomyces sp. SAS_281. NCBI lineage: Bacteria > Bacillati > Actinomycetota > Actinomycetes > Kitasatosporales > Streptomycetaceae > Streptomyces > Streptomyces sp. SAS_281. The sequence goes on along the minus strand of NZ_JBMNDO010000115.1, from coordinate 21,454 downwards.
TCCGGCCGGGACGATCCGGGGCGACTTCTCGCACTACGGCAAGGCCGCGAGCGTGGCCTCCGGCAAGGCCGTGGCGAACCTCGTGCACGCCAGCGGCAACAAGGAGGAGGCCGAGCAGGAGGTGGAGCTGTGGTTCGACAAGGACGAGCTGCACGACTACCGCACGCTCGCGGAGATCTTCGCCTGCTGAGGCGGACGACGTCACCCCGGGGGCGTCGAAGCGTTGAGCACCACTGGGGCACACCGTTAACAGAAAGGGCACCATGACCAACCAGACCCGCATCGCGTCCGTCCAGGAACTGGAGTCGGTTTTCCAGCAGGAGCTGGCGACCGACCGATGGGCGGCGGCGGAGACGGCCTACGCGCTGGCCTCCCGGCACCGGGACGCCGGCGACTGGGAGAAGTCCCGCGAGTGGGTGGCGCAGACCCTCCGGCTCCTCGAAGGCTTCCCGGACGAGACCGAGGAGCAGGTGGCCACGAAGCGCACCTCCGTCGGCGGCGTCGACCTGCCGACCTACCTGCACGAAGGCGTCGTGCGCAGCCGCTTCGGCGACCTCGGCTGACGCCCACGCGCCCTGATACGGCGGTGCGGTTCACCTCCGCACGCTGACCGCACCGCCCGTCGGCCACAACCACATCCCACCACCGCCAACCGGACCAGCCAGGCCCCCCGCCTGCGCGGGTTCGGGCGGATCACCCATGCCCGAAGAAGGGACCAAGCCGTTGCCCGTCGAGATCGAAATGCGCGCCCGGTACGACAAAGAGACCCACGACCGGCTCACCGCCCGCTTGGAGCGCGAAGCCACTGACCTGGGCCGCGACGACAAGCTCATCTACTTCTACGTCCTGCCCGACAAGCTGCTCAAGGTCACGGACAACACCGCCGTCGGTTCGGCGAAGATCACCCTCAAGCACAGCAAGATCGGCCAGGGCGCGGCCTTCCCGGAGACTGAGTTCCCCATCGCCCGCGAGGACGTCGCGGCGGCCGTGACCGTCTTCAACGCCCTCGGCTTCGAGCCGCACATGCACCAGGCGTTCAACCAGCGGCACAACTACCGCTTCCGGGGCGTGGAGATCGCCGTGAAGTGGAGCGAGGCGTGGGGCCACCACGCCGAGTTCGAAGTGCTGCTGGACGACGACGCCAGCAACACAGCCCGCGAAGAGGCCGTTGCCCGCATCACCACCGCAGCCCAGGAGCTGGGCGTGACGCTGATGAGCGAGCAGGAGCTGGCCGACTTCACCGCAGCGTTCGAGTCCGCCGAGAAGGACCGCAAGGAGGACCAGCTGCCGTTCGAGGAGATCGAACCGCAGACCTGAGCGGTATCCGTCGTCACAACCCACCGAGGGGGTAGGCCCGATGAGTAGCACCCCGCCGGCCGACAGCTTGGTCGAGCTGGCTGCACGCAAGCAGCTTCCGCACCACCAGTTCACCGACCACGCCACCGTGCGATGGATCGAGGCCAACCGGCCGGACTTCCCCGACGCGGTCAGTCCTGCGCTTCGGGCCACCTCCCAGCGGCTGGTCTACCGCTCGGCCATCCCCACTGCCTGGATGGCGAACTCCCAGCTCGCCGACTCTCTGCACGGGGTTCGCCACGCCATGCGCACCGCCACCCTGGCCGCGCTCCTCGCAGACGCCGAAGACCTGACCGAGGACGACACGGCGGCCCTCGTCATGGCCGCAGCGGTCCACGACTGCCGCCGCGTCCACGACAAGGACGACCGCGGGCACGGGGCACGCGCCGCGATCTGGCTGACCGACAACGCCGACATGGTCTGGGCGCACTTCCACACGACACCCACGCCGCAGCGCATCATCTCGGTCGCGACGGCCGTGCGGCTGCACGACGTGCCCTACGACGCCTTCGCCCCGGACGACCTCACCGACTACGCACATGCCCGGCACATCACCGACCTGCTCAAGGCCGCCGACGCCCTCGACCGCTACCGCCTCCCGAAGCTCTCCTGGTGGCCGGACCCCTCCCGCGTACGGGCAGACGCTTTCGCGTCCCTGCGGCCCACGGCGTTCGAACTCGTGGTGGCCTCCGAAGCCGCTCACCTCGCGGGCATCGACAGTGCGGACGCAGTGCTCAAGGCTCTGGAGCAGCGGGGGTTAATCACCTGATGGACACGCGCGACGCGTACCACCTGTGGGCCGATGCTCACGCCTTCTACGACACCCCGCTGCTACCCGACACCCGCGACCAGACGGGGCCCCTGGCCGAGCAGTCCGCCCGATGGGAATCCCGGCTGGCCGAGGAGACCCCCCACGGCGGTCTCCTGCGGACGAACGCGCTCTTCGACACCCTCAACGGGGACGGGCCGCTGCACCTGCTGCACGTCACCCACGCCCTGGAGGAGATCAGCCAGAACGGCTTCCTCTACCCGTCGGGCGGGTGCCTGGTCGGCAGCATCTACTGCGCACCGCTGACTGTGCACGGCAGCGGCTTCCGGATGCACAACCTCGCCGAGTACGTGCTGAACAAGGAAGCCCCGGCGTTCGTGGCCAAGGGCGGCGAAGGCCGTACGCCGACCCCGCTGATCTTCGAGATCGCCCGGCCCCGTCGCGCGTACCGCGGTCTGGCGGGCGTGGACTACCTGCGTCTGGGCGCGATCCACCTCAGCATCTACAGCGACCTCGAATATCTGCTGTCCAACGCCGAGCGGTCCGCGCTGCGCGAGACGATCGTCAGCCGCATCAAGAACAGCACCGCGTTCCTCGCCCTGGCGGCAGCCATCGTCTACGAAGGCGCCGACGTCGCCGCCGCCTCGTTCCTGGAATTGCTGGACGAGACGATCCCGCGCCTGCCGATCCTCGGCTACCTGTACTTCGAGGCCCTGGCCGAGTACCTGATGCTCCACTCCACCAGTGACCACACCCAGCAGCTGGCCGAGCGCGGCGAATTCAACAACTGGCTCTACAAGGAGATGCTGTTCGCCACCTTCCCGGACATGGCGGGCAGGTTCGACCTCGCCAAGTTCCGACCTGACCCGGGCAAGTTCGACGTGCTGCTGGCCAGCGTCGACACCACGGTGGATCCCGCGCACGCCCGCGCCTACCTCCGTGACCGGATCAGCTACCTCGTTGCCGCCCGCCTCTTCACCCCCGGCCAGATACCGGAAGCGTGGCGGCACACCCGCTGGGAGTTCGAGAGCCTCGCCACCCAGATGGGACCGCTGCTCGGCCACCTCATCCACCGGGAGCTGCGGACGTTTGGCCGCTACCCCGACTTCTACTTCTACTTCGACCAGCACAAGGCGCTCCAGGCGTGGAATTACTGGAACCACATGGACATCATCGCGCCGTTCAACGGCACGATGCCCAAGGGGGAGGTCGGCATCAACCCGGCCTACCCCGACCTGGAGTACAGCATCTTCCGGGCGGTCCGGGACGAGGCCGGCCGCGTGCACCCCGTCGAGAAGCTGGATCTGACCATCGCGCCCCGGCTCGTGGACATCAAGTACACGCTGATGCGCAACAACAAGTGGTCCGTCCCCCAACCCTCACCGAACTGATGGCACCCGTCAGGAGATCGCCATGACCGAGTACCGCTCCGCGCCCTCGCTCGACCTCCTCCGCGAGCAGATCGCCGCCCTCCTACAGGAGCCCGCAACCGGCCACGGGCTCGCCCGCACCCTGCGGGCCGCGACCAAGGAGATCGAGATCAGCCGCTATCACCAGGCCAGCAGCCGGGCCTGGCCGGACGGCCGCATCGACACCACGCCCGAGCGGGTGCAGATCGGCGGCGGCGCCCACCGGATCGACGGGTTCTTCAACATCGACGCCATCCCGCCTGCCGACCTCCTGTGGGACATCCGCGAAGGCATCCCCCTGCACGATGCCAGCGTGCAGCTCATGTTCTCCGAGCACTTCCTGGAGCACATCGACTACCCCCGCTCCGTCAAGCACTACGCCCGCGAAGCACACCGCGTACTCACCGACGGCGGGCAGCTGATCACCGGCGTACCCGACGCCGCGTTCCTCCTGAGGCACTACCCCGACAACCCTGATCTGGCCGCCGAGATGGTGGAACGGTGGTACGCCAAGCGGGACTGCCTCGGTGACATCAACACCTTCCTGGACCTGATCAACTACGCCTTCCGTGACCAGGACGACACACCCAACTACACACCCCACCTGTGGGCTTACGACGAAGCGAAGCTGATACAGCTGTTCACCGAGGCTGGATTCCGGAGAGTGGAACCGTGGGACTTCGACGCCACGATGGCCAATCCGAAGCGACAGTGGGGCAGCCAGTACGTGGTCGCTACGAAATAGCTCAGGATCCGAACGCGACAGGGGCGAGCGACATCGCTGCGTTTATCCGAGCTGAAGGGGCGCACGGCACTACGGTCAACGGGGTGAACAGTGACACTGTTGAAGCCAGTCCAGCCGACCGCCTGCGTTCCAGGCTGATCGACCAGATCACCTCGGAAGACCGGATCGATACCCCGCGCATCGTTCAGGCGATGCGCGCCGTTCCTCGCCACTTGTTCGTGCCCGAGGCGTCGTTGGAGGACGCCTACGCGAATACGACAGTCCATATCAAGTACAACGAGAATGGACAGTCGATCAGCTGCGCCTCACAGCCGGACGTCGTCGGTCTCATGCTGGAACAGCTCCAGCCGCAGCCTGGCGAACGGATTCTGGAACTGGGTGCCGGGACCGGCTACAACGCCGCGCTGCTGGCGTATCTGGTGGGCGACGAGGGGCACGTCACGACCATCGACGTGGACGAGGACCTGGTTGAAGGAGCTCGCGCGCACCTCGCTGCGGCCGGAGTCAGCAACGTGAAGGTCGTGCTTGGCGACGGCGCGATCGGCCATGCCGATGGCGCGCCCTACGACAGGATCATCGCGACCGTCGGCGCACACGGCATCCCGCCTGCATGGCTGGAGCAGCTGGCCTCCGGCGGACGCCTGCTCGTGTCCCAGCGACTGCGCGGCAGCGTCAACCGGTCCATCGCGTACGAAGTCCGCGATGGTGAATTCGTCTCTGTCAGCAGCAAGATGAACACGTTCATGCCGTTGAGGCGCGGCGTCGCCGACGACGACAGGCCGCTCGTCCCGGTCACCGCTACAGGGGCCGTCCACCTCCAGACCAACATGGACCAACCGATCGATGCCGCCGCTCTATCGGACGTCCTCGACCAGCCGTCCGTCCAGGAATGGACCGGCGTCTTGTACCGGGGCATGGAGTCTCCGGAGTGGATGGAGCTGTGGCTGACCCTCGCTATGCCCAGCGGTCTGAACTGGATGTCCTTCGACAAGAAGGAGACTGCCGGCACCCTGCTCACCGACGACCCGTACCCGAGCTCCACTGCTGTCGTCGACAGGAGCGCGCTCACCTACCTAGCCCGGCGCCCGTCCGACCAGAAGACCCCCGAAGGTGGCAAGCTCTGGGAGTTTGGCGTCATCGGACATGGGCCCGGCAGCGCCGAGTTGGCTGCTCGCGTCGCTGAAGCGATCCAGGAATGGGACCGCGATTACCGCGGCCGCGAAGCCGACTTCGCATTGCTCCCGCTCGATTCGGCACCCGCCAAACCCCAGCCCGGACGTTTCACCATCGACACACCGTTCAACCAGATCATCATCAAATGGCGCTAGCTGAAAGCGTTGTGGGCGGCTGCGCTCGGCCTGTCCGACAGCAGCCCTAGCGTCGGTTGAATGGAAGATCACGAAAACTCCCGGCACCACGTCCAGATCACAGCTCACGACAACACGGCCGAAGTTGAGCTTGACGGCGCGCGGGTGGACCCGCGCGCCGTCAAGGCGTACTCCGTCACCCATCTCGCCGGGGAACGGCCAGAGGTTCTGCTGCACGTAGCCGACCGCGGGGACATCCAGTGGTCTGGGATGGCCCGCGTCGCGGTCGCAGACCTCCCCGACCCCGGACCGGCCGCGGCCGTGTTTCTTGAGGCGATCGATCCGGAGGCGCTGGAGCGTGCCGCGCTGGCCCGCCCCGACCTCGGTACCGAGCAGAACTCGCTGACGAAGGCGATGCTCACCCAGCTCGGGGAGTGGGCCCGTGGCCTTTGACGTGGACGGTGCGCGTCGCGTTGTCGACCGCATCATGGACGACAAGCTGGAGGTATGGCGCGACAGCGCGGGCCGTACGGACGACGTGCTGGACGAGAGCACGGGCAGGCTGGTGCCGCCCGCACCGGATGAGGAGCTGGTCTGGGACGGGCTCGGCGCGGTGATGCCGATCAGCCGCCCCTCCCTCACGCAGCCGGTTGAGGGGTCGGTCACTGTTGAACCGCCCACCACCGACTACCAGGCCGTGCTTCCGGTCGGCGCCCCGGTGGTCCGGCGCGACGACGTGATCCGCGTCGCCGGATCTGTCCGTCCCGAAGGCCCGCGCGATCCGCAGCTGGTCGGCCGCCGGTTCCGCGTCTCCGACAAAGCGGTGGGCTCCTACAGCGTGGTGCGCCTCGTCCGGGTCCAGGTGATCGACTGATGGCGACGGTCAACCTGCACCCCAACGCCCACCCGGACGCGGCCGCTTTCCGTGACCCGATCGCGCTGGCCGCTGCGCTGGCCCGGATGGGCCCGGCGACCCGTGCCCGCACGCGGACGATCACGCGGCATCACGCCATGTTGCTGCGGGTCCGCATCCAGCGGAACGCGAGCGGCAGGCCGGGCCCGAACGTGATCACCGGGGCGTACCGTGCCTCGTGGGACGTGCGGATGCGCACCGGGGGAGGCGAGGTCACCGCCGAGGTGTTCTCCGACGCTCCGCAGTCGAGACGGCTGGAGTACGGCTTCGTCGGTGTGGACTCGATCGGACGGCACTACCGGCAGCCGCCGTTCCCGCACGTCGAGCCCGCGTTCCGGCAGACCGAACCGGCGTTCATCCAGGCCCTGGCCGACGGCGTACTGCCGTGAGCGCCCGACTGCCGGTGACCCGCGCGCTCGCCGCCCTCGTGGAGAACGCCACCGCCCGTCCGTGCGGGATCGGGGAACTCCCGCGCGTCGAGGGGAAGTCCGGGTGGGAGCCCGCGTCCGCCCCGTACACGATCCTTGACTCGCTGCCGGCGGAGTTCGACGGACCGCCGCTGTGGGACTGGCACGCGGACGCGAAGTGGTCGTACCAGATCACCTCCGTCGGGGAACGCGGCGATCAGGTCGAGTGGCTGGCCGACCGCGTGCGCGCGGGTGTCGTCGGCCGGACCGACGACCGGTGGGCCCACGACCTGCGTGTTCCCGAAGCCCGCGTCATCGACCGGGAGTTGACCTACGACGCCGGAGGAGAGCCCTCGGTGTCGGCGGCAGGCGCTATCGTGTCCTACGTGCAACGGGTCACGATCACCGTGACCCCCGCATGAAGAATCGTTTCTTCGAAACTCACCGCGGAGGCCCGCGCGGACGCTAGGCCCCAGGCCAGGCGAACCCCCTTTGAACCTCAAGGGGCAGGGCCTCGGCACGGGACGCTGCCCCAGAAGTGGGAGCGGACCTGTGTCCACGAGCACGAAGAAGACCCAGACCCGATTTCTGCGGCGCGGCATCTCCAAGATCCTCTGGGTGCCCGATCTCGCAGACCCGAAGTACCCCAGCCGCCGAGAGATCACCAAGGCGTTCGCCCTCACCGACGCCGTCTCGGACATCGAGGGCTGGGCCCTGGAGAACGACCCCATCGAGACGCCGGATATGGGGAGCACGTTCAACTCCTCGATCCCGGGCAACGACAAGGCCGAGAACTCCAGCCTGACGTTCTACGAGGACCGGTTCTCCGACGCGATCGAGCAGCAGCTCCCCAAGGGGGCGAAGGGCTACGTGGTCCTGCTCCGCAAGGGTGACCTGCCCGGCTCGCGCTCGGTCGACGTGTTCCCCGTCCAGGTCGCCACCCGGGCCGCGACGTACAGCACCGGCAACGAGGCGGCCAAGTTCAAGGTCGACTACACGATCATCGACGAGCCGTCGCTCGACCGCCCCGTGCCGAAGGCGCAGCCCCGCCCGCTGCCGGACGAGGACTGCGACGACGATCACGACCACGGCCACCACCACGGCGATCACGACGGTGACCACGTCGACGTGAAGGTGGTCAGCACCACCAAGACGAAGACCGAGACCGAGGCGACGGTCCACGAGCACGACGCTGACGAGGGCTGATCGTGTCCACGCGCCCCGCGCAGGCCAAGCGCCCGACCCCCTCCGCCAGCCCGGCGGAGGGGGCCTGGTCGGCCAAGATGGACCGCCTCCGCAGCAGGCGCAAGGTGCAGAACCGGCTGCGCGTCTGCGATGACGACGAGCTGCGCCAGCGGTTCGACGAGACCGAACAGGCCGCCCGCCGCGCCCGGTTCGTCGCGGAAGCCAACCCCGGTGACGAGCTGGCCGAGCTCCAGGCCGCCGAAGCCGACGCCGCTCGGGAGGCGGCCGGCACGGCGCTGGACGCTGCCTCGGAGTTCCTGACGTTCCGCGCACTGCCGCGCCCGGTGCTGGAGGACCTGATCTCCGAGCACCCGCCCACCGAGAAGCAGACGGACGAGGGGGCGATCTTCAACGCGGACACGTTTCCGGCTGCTCTGGTCTCGGCCGCCTCGGTGGACGGGATGAGCGGCGAGGAAGCCGAGGAGCTGCTGACCGGCTGGTCGGCGCCCGACGCGAATGCGCTGTGGGAAGCCGCCTGGCAGGTCCAGCAGGAGAGCCGGGTCGAGCTGGGAAAAGGCTGAGCCGTGACGCGCAGCTGCGGTCCGAGCTGGAGCTGTGCGCCGCCTACGGCATCCCGCACTCCCAGTTCCTCGGCGGTGACGGCCGCTGGACCGACCTCGACCGGGCCAAGGCACTGGCCTGGGCGGAGTGGCAGCGGGCGGTGTGCGCCGAGTGCCACACCCGGCTGGAGGAGTGGGACCACAAGCGCGGCGGCGACCCCCACGCCTACGTCACCGACACCCTGCGCTGCCCCGGCTGCGAGCTGATCGAGCAGGAACGCGATCACGTCCCCCAGGACCGGTCCGGCTACGGCGTGAAGATCCAGCTCCTCCCGCGCGAGCAGTACGAACAGCGCCCCTGATCCACCCCCGCACCACGTAAGGAGGCCGCCCTCGGTGGCCGGGTTCACCCTCACGGTCGCGATGCGCGCCGAGGTCCGCGACCTGATCGCGGGAACCCGTGCTGCCTCCGCGCAGATGAGGACCCTGGCGGACCGGACCGACGCGGCGAACCGTTCCCTGGCCCGTCTCGACGCGAACGGGGCCCGCCTCGGCAGGCAGTTCGCCGCGCTGAACCGATCCACCCGCGCGGCCGTCGGCGAGCTGAACCGGATCTCCACCCGCGCCGCAGCTGCCCGCGCCAGCCTGCGCGCGGCCGGGGACGACGGAGCCCGCTCCATGACCCGCCTCCAGCGCGCCACCGCCGGGGCGGGCAGGCGGGGCGTATCGGCCACCAACATGCTCGCCGGTGGCGGCCTGCTGCTCGGCGCGGGCGAGATGATCCAGGAAGGCAACCGCTACCAGAAGCAGATGAACCTGTTCCGGGCGGTCACCTCGGCCACCGCCGGACAGATGAAGCGCGCCTCCGTGGTGGCGCAGGAACTCGGCAACGACCTGACGCTGCCCGGCTCGACGGCGGCCGACGCCGCCGAGGGCATGGTCGAGCTGAGCAAGGCCGGATTCAGGGCCGACCAGTCCATTGATGCGGTGCGGGCCTCGCTCCAGCTCGCCTCGGCGGCCGACGTCAACGCCGCCACGTCGGCCAAGTATTTGGGCGACATCATGGACCAATTCGGTCTTGGTGCAGACCAGTCGGCCCGTGCCGCAGACACCTTGGCCGCCACGGCGAACAACGCGTCGGGCTCCATCACCGACATCTACTACTCGATGCGGTACGCCGGGCCCGTCGCCAACGCCCTTGGCGTCTCGCTCCAGGACACCGCCGCCGCGGTCGGCATGCTCGGCAAGTCCGGCATCTTGGGGCAGACGGCCGGAACGTCGATCCGGGGGATGTTCGCGAACCTCGCGGCGCCGACGCCCAAGATGCAGGGCGCCCTGAAGGATCTGGGGATCGACGCCTGGGACGCCGAGGGAAAATTCCGTGGGCTCCGGGTAGTGATCGACGGCCTCTCGAAGGCCGAACACAACCTGTCGCAGAAGGACTTCACCGCCGGAGTCACCAAGGCGTTCGGCAAGCCCGCGCTCAGTGGCGCCGCTGCCCTCGCCCACCAGGGCACCGAGAGCTTCGACGCGCTGTCGATGGCGGTGCGCCAGACCGGCGCTGCCGCGTCCATCACCGCCTCGCGCGGCCAGGGCCTGACCGGCGCGATGACGCAGCTGCGCACCCAGGCACGGCAGACCGGGCTCGCCCTGTACGACGGCATGGCACCCGGCCTGGAGTGGGTGACGCGACTGCTGACGCGCGGCATGGCCGGGGCCACGCCGTACCTGACCACCGCGCTGGCGTACGGCCGCAACCTCGCCACGCTGTACGGCCCCGAGCTGAAGGCCAAGACGAGCGCGGGGCTCGGCGGGCTCATCGATGACGCCAAGGCGCTGATCGGCCCGCTCAAGGAGCTGGGCGAACACACGCTGGCCACCGGCCTGAACCTGCTCATCAACGCGGGCCGCACGCTCGGGGACGTGCTCGGCAACGCGGCCGACGGCGCGGAACCGATCCTGGACGCCATCTCCGGACTCGGGCAGGACGGCGGCGCCGCAGCCGGCACGCTCGACATCATCGCGACCGTCGCCAACCTGGCGATGGACGCCGTCTCCGGCCTCTCCGCCGTGCTGGTCCCGATCGGGCACGTCGTCGGTGGCCTCGTCAGCGCCTTCGGCGCGCTGCCCGCGCCCATCCAGTCGGCCGCCCTGGCGATGCTGCTGTTCCGCCGCGCGCAGCCGGGCCTGACGAACCTCGCCAACACCGTCACCGGCCCCGTGCGCAGCGGCTTCGCGAGCTTCAACCAGCAGATGCGAGTGCAGCAGACCCTGGCCGCAAGCGCGGGTATGTCGCTGGGCCGATACGGCGCGGCCTGGGCGGCGGTACAGGCCCGGGTCGGGTTCCTGGGCAACATGACCTCCGCGTTCCGCAGCGCGAACGGTGCAGGCACCACGTTCATGGGGACGATGAACGGAGTGACCCGCGCAGCCGGTTCGGGTCTGCGCTCGGCTATGTCGGGCATCTCCGGAGCCCTGGGCGGGCCCTTCGGCATCGCCATGGCCGGTGTAACGGTCGGCCTGGGTCTGCTCGCTGCCCGCCAGCAGCGCGCGGCACAGGCAGCGGCCGAGCACCAGTCCCGCGTCTCCTCTCTGACCTCCGCACTGCGGGAGTCGGGCGGCCAGATCGACAGCAACGTACGCAACCAGGCAGCCCAGTCTCTTCTCGACACGAAGACCGAGCAGGGCCAGCTCGCCAAGGTCATGTCGGAAGCCGGAGTGCCGCTCGCGTCTCTCACGGACGCCTACCTCGGGCAGGGCACGTCGCTGGAGGAACTGCAGAAGCGGCTCCAGTCCACGGCGGAAACCCACAAGGTGTGGAAGGACATCGCGGGAGGCAAGTCGACCGTCCAGGACTACTCGCCTGTCGGCCAGCGGTACAAGGACGCCGCCGACGCCTTGGGCAGCGTCAAGGGTGAGATGGGCGATGCGGTCAAGAACGCGAAGGAGCTGGCAAGCGCCACCAGGGGCGCGGGCGACGGCACCTCGGCGTACGACAGGCTCAAGGGCGCTGTCGGCGGCCTCGCTGATGAGACCGCCGACGCCGACACCCGCACCCGCTCCCTCAAGAGCGCCCTCGACCTGCTCTCCGGCGGCCAGATCTCCCTCCAGGCCGCGAAGGCGAAGGTCAACTCGGCTGTCCTGGACCTGAAGGAGGGCGGCAAGAACGTCAACCGCGACCAGGGCTACGGCGGCAAGCAACTGGTCAACGAGGACAAGACGCTCAACACCACCACCCGCAACGGCCAGGGCCTCTACACCCAGCTCACCGCCCTCTCCGATGCGGCGGCCGACGCTTCCGTTGCCACCTTCGACCTGGCCAAGCGCAACGGCGAAGACCTGCCCACGGCGCTTGCAAAGGCCCGCGGGGAGATGAGCCAGGCTCGCGCGGCGGCGATCAGGGCAGCCCAGAGCTACGGCCTGACCAAGATCCAGGCCCAAGGCGTTGCCGACAGCCTCGGCCTGCTGCCCTCGAAGGTCAGCCTGCTGCTCCAGACCAAGGGCATGGACAGCACGCTCGCGAACCTGATCGCCGTCCAGGCGGAGTTCCAGCGGCTGCCGAAGGCCAAGACGATCAAGGTGGACTCGCTGAGCGACGGCGCGCAGAAGAAGCTGCGCTCGCTGGGGTTCACCGTGAAGACGGTGCCGGGCACCCGGCAGATCAAGATCACCGCGCCGACCGCGGCCGCGAAGAAGAACCTGGACGGGCTGATCGACAAGCTCGGCCGGACCCCGAACTCGAAGAACGTGCGGGTCTCGGCGTCGACGGCCGCAGCGATCAGGGGCCTTGAGGGTGTGCAGGCGAAGATCCGGGCGACGCCCGGAGCGAAGCACGTGACCGTCAGCGCGCCCACCGCGCAGGCCCGCAAGGAGCTGGAGGCGCTCGGCTTCCGCATCACGAAGGTGCCGGGCAGCAAGAACGTCAAGATCACCCTGCCGACCGGTGGCGCGCGCAAGGCGGCCGACGAGATCCAGGGACGCATCAACGGGCTGCGCGGGAGGACCATCCCGATCTTCACGCAGATGATCCGCAAGCCGTCGTCCAACGACAAGGACGCCAACGGCATCCCCGACATGATCCAGAACCCCAACCTCAAGCAGGCGAACGGCGGGGTGGTCGACTACTACGCCGACGGCGGTGTGCGCAGCGGCGCGGTGCGCCCGAGCGGACGCGAACACCACGTTGCTCAGATCGCTCCGGCCGGGTCCTGGCGCGTATGGGGTGAGCCGGAGACTCAGGGCGAGGCATATGTACCCCTTTCGGTCACAAAGCGCGACCGCAGCAAGGCAGTTGTCGAGGACGTCGTGGGCCGCTTCGGCGGCCAGGTCGAGTGGTACGCCAACGGCGGCGTCCGCAACGCCCGAGGCCGTGACTACAACCCGATGCTTGCCGGCTCCTTCAAGCAGGCCCGCAGTGTCGCCGCGATGGCGGGCGTCGTGCGCTCCTTCGACGTCCGCACCGGCAGTAACCGGGCCCGCACCCGCGTGGTCGACGGTCGCGCGGGCGGCCGGGTCCAGGTCGTCGTCGTGCGTGAGCAGCAGCCGCTGATCGGCTCGATGCCGGTCACCGTCTCCGACAGCTCCGCCACCCCTGAGCAGATCGGCACCGAGATGATGCGCACCCTGCGCAACGCGCAGCGGGGCGGGAGAGTGTGATGACTACAACACCGAACAAGAACCCCGAACTGGCCCCGTTTCAGTACGAGATCGGCGGCGTCGTCCTCGGCACGGGGAGCTTCGTCCCGGTCGGCAACATCGAGGGGCTCGGCTCCCCGGCCACCCGGCCGCAGGACGCCGACAACCCGAACGGCGACGGCACGTTCCCGGGCCGGGACTTCTACGGCCCGCGCCCCATGCGCTTCGAAGCGGGCATCAAGACCCCCGGCGACCCGGTGAAGGCCGCCGACATCCTTGCCCGGCTGGAGCGCGCCGTGGACACACCCGACGCGCGCCTGAGCCCGGACGGCCGCCACGTCCTGCGAGGCCGCTGGCCGGGCCACACAACGCGGCGCATGTACGGGCGGCTTCGCCGTATGGAGGCGTCCAGCACGGCCAACGCGGTGCATGGGTGGATACCCCTGGACATGGAGTTCGTCGGCCTGGACAGCCCCCGCTGGTACGACGACGAACTGTCGGAGCTGACGCTCGGCCTTGACCAGGCCGCCCACTCCACCGACCGGACCGTCGACGAGGCGATGGGCTGCCGCGCCGCATCCTGCGGTCCGGCCGACCCGGAGCATCGCCCGGCGGACGACCGGCCCGGCTGGGTCACCAATCGGGGCGACGCGCCGACCTACCCGACCTTGCGGGTGCACGGCCCCGTCGCAGGTCCCCGGATCTGGAACACCGTCACCCGCCGCGTCCTCGAACTCGACCTGTCGCTGCGCGAGGGCGAGTGGGTGGAGATGGAGACCCGGCCCAACACCTGCTGGGCGCTGCGCAACGGCACCGTCAACGTCGCCAACGGCCTCAGCCCCACATCCCGCCTGGATCTGTTCACCATCCCGCCCGGACGGTCCGAGATCGCGTGGAGCGCGAACGACCCGTCCGGCACCGCGCGCCTCGAGGTGGCGTGGCGGTCGGCGTACACCACCCTGTGAACGGAGAGCACTCGTGACGCTGCAACCCCCGATGATGGTGCGCGGGGCCGACCACTCCGCCCGCGCTATGCGCCTGATGATCCGCGACCTCGCCCGCGGCCGGCAGGGCGTCGCGGAGAGCGAGGACTTGAAGGTCCGGCCGCTGGAGACCCCCGGCCCCGGCGTCCGTGTCGGCGACGGCTCGGCCCTCATCCACGGTGCCCGCCCGTGGCAGGGGGCCTACACCCAGAGCAACATCGGTGACGCCGTGGTGGAGGTCGAGCCGACGGGCCCCGTAGCGCGCACCGACCTGATCGTCCTGCGGATCGAGGACCCCGAGTGGGAGGGCGAACGCGACCCGCGCACGCACGACATCGGCTACTTCCACGTCGCCAAGGGCGTGCACGAGGACGCTGCCTCCGCGCCGGAGGGCATGACCGGGATCGCCCTGGCCCGCATCGCCCTGCCGCGCAACACCGCGGCGATCACCGCCGAGATGATCACCGACCTGCGCCAGATCGCGAACCCGCGCACCGAACGCATCCTGCGCACCGTGCACCCGACGAAGACGGAGGAGGTGCCCGGCAAGCACGGCCAGTGGGCGGCCTGGCCCAAGGAAGCCGCCTGGGACCTCGACGTCCCGGCCTGGGCGACCACGGCCACCGTCGTCATCACCCTGTCCGGCCTGCGCGCCGAGGCGGGCTCGGTGTACGCCGAACTGCGCACCCGGCTGGGGGAGCGCGCCGCGAAGCCGACCGTCGTGGACGACGACGGGACGACGACCCGCCGCTCCTCCGTGACCCTGGCCGACACCCTCGCCGTGCCGCCCGCCTACCGGGGCACCCGCCAGCACCTGGCCGTCGAGATCAACCAGAACGACAAGTACGGGGACGGCAAGCTGACCGTGGCCACGGGCACGACGGCCGTCCTCGACGTCGCATTCACGGAAGGACCGGCTTGACGATGGCCGACTACCGCTACATCGTCGCGCGGGCCGCGACCGGCGACGTCCTGCACTGGAACCTCCCGCTGAGCGAGGTCGAGTACGGTCCCGAGATATCCGGGCCCGGCTCATTCAAGGCGACCCTGCCGACCGCGTTCCGGCGTTCGCTCAGCGACATGCTCGACGCGGGCGACGCGGTGCTCCTGGTCGAGCGCAATGCCCGCCTCGACTGGGGCGGGCTGCTGTGGCGCGCCGAGCCCGAGGGCAGCACCGTGCCTGTCGAAGCCTCCGGGTTCACCAGCTACCTGCACAAACGCTTCGACCTGCACGGCAATCTCGACGGCCGCGGCCCGTACGTTGAGGCCGACCCCTGCCAGGTGATCCGCGACGTGTGGGCCTACGCCCAGGAAACACCGGACGGCGATGTCGGCGTGGTCGTGGACGACACGAAGTCGAAGGCGAAGACCGGCACCGCGAAGGACCCGTACACCACCTCGAAGACCGACCCGCGCAACCTGGGCGAGATGGTGGACGAGATGGCCGAGATTGATGACGGCCTGGAGTGGTCGGAGACCGTGGCCTGGCGAGGGCGCCGCGCCGAGCGCCGCATCCTCCTGGGTGCACCACGCCTCGGCCGCCTGCGGGAGGACCTGACGTTCACCACCGGCGCGAACATCGTCGGCACCCCGCACGTCATCAAGGACGCCGACTCCTACGCCCAGTGGGTCATCGGGCTCGGTGCGGGCGAGGGCAAGAAGCGCAAGGTCGTCGTGGACGGTGAGCGCAACGGCCGCCTGCGTCTGGAACACCGTCTGGAGACCAGCGAAAAGGACGAGGCGAAGCTGAAGCAGCGCGCCCGCCGCGAGCGGCTGGCCCGCCAGGTCCTGCCCTCGCTGACCGAGCTGGAGATCACCGACCACCCCGCCGCCCCCGTGCACGCGCTGCGTATCGGGGACGACGTACGGATCCGCCTGTTCGAGCCGCACACCGCCTATGACGGATGGTGCCGGATCGTCGGCTGGACCGTACGGCCCGGCGAGGGCGAGACGGCCGAGCGCGTGACGCTGAAGCTGGAGCGCACCGACAAGCCCGAGGAAGAGTCGGGCGAGGGAGCAGAGGAATAGATGCCGGACACGATCGCCGTCCTCGGCCGCCGACTGGCCAAGCTGGAGAGGCGGGTCACTACCCTGGAACGCGCCCGCCGCGCCCCGTACCCGGAGTGGCGCGACCTCCCGCTGACCGGCGAGACGACCGTCCCCGACGAGGAGCAGCCGCCGCAGTTCCGCGCCAACCCCTGGGAGACGACCGAGCTCTGCGGCCGTATCGGACTGGTCGGCGGCAGGGCCGTCGACGAGCAGCTGGTCGCGCTGCTGCCCGAGGGCTACTGGCCCGAAGCCCCGCGCACGGTCGAGGTCGCCTCCGATACGGCACGCCGCGCCCTCCAGCTCGACATCGACCCCAAGGGCCTCGTACGGCTGCGGGTCCAGGGCGGCGGCACCGTCCGCGCGACATGGATCAGCCTCGACAGCACGTCGGTGCGCACCGACCACGACGAGACCTGACCGGCGCCGCGCCCCGAGTACCGGTCGGTGCGACGCCGGTAGCATGACGTTCGGGTGACCCTCCACCCGCTTCGCACTCCCGAGGGACCGGACCGCTGCGGCGGTTACGGCCGACTGCCATCCGGCGCAGGGGAGATGGGCGAAGCGCGTGGCTACACCGCTGAGCGCGGACAGGTTCCTGTCCGCGTTGAAGGGCGCCGGGCTCGGCGTGGTCGAGCACGGGAAGTGGCGCACCCACAACAGGAACACCCACGGCAACTGGGGCCCCGCGAACGGGGTCGTCATCCACCACACGGGGCCGTACAGCTCCGAGAAGGACATGGTGGAGCTGTGCCGGACCGGCTATCAGGACTTGCCCGGCCCGCTGTGTCACGGCGTGATCGACCGGTCCGGCACCGTCCACCTCGTCGGATACGGGCGCTGTAACCACGCCGGTATGGGCGACACAGACGTGCTGCTCGCCGTCATCGCCGAGAAGAAGACCCTCCCTCGCGACAACGAAGCCGACACCGATGGCAATCGCCACTTCTACGGCTTCGAGTGCATCAACACCGGTGGCCAGCCGTGGCCGGCGGCGCAGCTCGACGCCATGGCGCGGGCCGCGGCGGCGGTCTGCCATGCCCACGGCTGGAACGAGCACAGCGTCATCGGTCACAAGGAATGGCAGCCGGGGAAGCCGGACCCCGGCGGCATCGACATGGACGACTTCCGGGCCCGGGTCGCCCGCCACCTCAAGGACGGCGGCAAGCCGGAGCCGGACCCGGAGCCGGACCCGAAGCCGGACCCGAAGCCGGACCCGGAGCCGGACCCGAAGCCGGACCCGAAGCCGGACCCGAAGCCGGACCCGAAGCCGGACCCGAAGCCGAAGTCGAAGCCGAAGTACGCGGCCTACCCCGGTGCGCAGTTCTTCCGGGAGGGACGCTCCTCCCCGGTGATCGCCGCAATGGCCAAGCGCCTGATCGCTGAGGGCTGCGACTCCTACGAGGCGGCGCCCGGCCAGGTGTGGAACGACGCGCACCGCCGCTCGTACGCCGCCTTCCAGATCAAGCACGGCTTCCACGGAGCCAACGCCGACGGCATCCCCGGGCCAAAGACCTGGGCAGATCTGCACGTCCCGCGCCCGGACGGCAGCGCCGAGCCGACCCCGACCACCCCGAACCAGGAGCACGATCCGATGCCGCAGGCCCTTGCCGACGTTGCCGAGCGCACCCTTGCCACCTACCTCCAGTCGCTGCTGGGCCTGATGGCCGCCTCCAGCACGACGGACATGGTCTCCCTGTCGGCGTGGCAGGCCGCCGCGGTCTCCGCGATACCTGCCGCACTCAGCGCGCTGAAGTCGACCCTTGGCACCGCGCTGGGCAGGCCCGGAACGGCATCGTGGCTGACGGTGAAGCGCGACCCGGCCACCCCCAGGTACTGACCGGCCGGTGACCCAAGGAGAGGAGGAAGCCATGCCCGAGGGACAGGTCGCCCTCGCCCTGGCCGAGCTCCGCGCGGCGCTGGAGGTCGGATTGGCGCGCATCGACGGCCAGTTGGCGCTGCTCGTCCAGCGCAGTGACCAGACGGACAAAGCCCTGGAGGAGCTGGAGGAACGGGTGAACACGCTGGAGAAGACGCGGTGGCCACTGCCGACCGTCGCTGTCCTGGCGAGCATCACCGCGGTGGCGCTCACCGTCGTGAGCCTGGCGCGCGGATGAGATGAACCGCCGGGCCGTCAGCAGGTGTTGTCCGACAGCGTGCTTAGCGTGAGGGCGCACCTGTTTTCCTGCGGCCTGGGGGTCTCGATGGACACGACACAACTGCTCGTCACCGATCTGGAGGTGGACTCCGCGCTCGCGGATCCGGCCGTCCCGGACACCGTTCGCGCGGTGTGGCACCTGCTCTGGGAATCGGAAGTCACGCTGGATGAGGTCCTGGCGCTCGATGTGCCGGACGCGGAGCTGCTCAACCGCGTGGTGGTCATCCGGCACGCGAAAGAGGGCGGGGTGTTCGAGGCCGGCATCAGTGTGGTGGCGTCGCACCTGCTGCGCGAGCTGATCGGAGCGCGTACGGAAGGACCGCTGTTCACCCTGGGCGAGCGGCGGCTGACCAAGGTGAGGGTGGCCGCCGCGTTCCGCGCGGCGACCGGCGGACGTACCGTTCATGCCCTGCGGTTCACGCGGCAGATCAAGGAGCGGGGCCCGGCCCGGCTCAGCTCCGCTGCGGCCGACCGGCGTGAGGGGAAGAGCGCGTAGAGCGCGCGGCAATGCACACGGCCCCCGCCGGAGCGGGGGCCGCTTGGTCCTCTTGGAAAGACCGCGGCCACCGTAGCAGCGACCGCCGCGACCGCCAGCGCGCGGGGTGCGGATACGCTGCCCCCTGCATCAGGACGGACAGCGGAGGACGGGGAATGAGTCGGCGTAAGCCCTATCTGGTCGGGCACCAGGAGTTCGCCGCGCTCTATCGCGTCGATCCCATGATGATCTCGCAGTGGCTGGCTGCGAGCCGCCGCATCCTGGACCCGTCGACCGCGATCGTGGTCAGCGGGGTGCGGTACTGGCCGCTCGCCTTCGCCGCCCGCTTCGGGTCGACCACCAAGCGGTTCCGGCAGGTCGACTTCGACGCCAAGGCCCGGATCACTGCCGAGCAGGGAGAAGGCTGGGAGGCGGATCTCGGTGACGAACTGCCTCCGCTCGTGGGCCAGCAGGAGATCATCGAGATGTTCCACCTGCCCTCGCAGGGGACGCTCGCCACGACGATCGCGACGGGACGGTTCCCCGAGAGCGACTGGCTGCTGTCCGGGTCGAGGCTCTGGATGCTGGACACCGTCATCGAGGCGGTCCCCGCTCTGCGTGAGAGCGCGCGGAGTCTGCCGTGGGACGTGGACAAGGCGGTCGTGACCGCTCTGCGGGACGGTACGTACGACGGTCCCGGCAGCCGCGTCTTCACCCGTGGGCGTCACGCCCGAAAGGGCCTCTGACCTGCGCAAACCTGTACTTTGCCCCGAATTGCCACTAAGATATAAGTAATCCCCTTCACGGGGCGGCAATTCACTAAGGAGGCATCGGTGCAGTTCCTGACCGCGCCGGGCGGCGGCGACGTCGCCGTCATGAAGTCCAGCGAGACCCTGACCGTCGAGAGCGCCTTGTCGCTATACGTCCTGAGGAACCCCAACTCCAACATCGCCTTCCGGATGCTGCGGGACGTCTCGCAGTTCAACGAGGCGCGCGAGGCGCGCATGGACGACGAGGCCGAAGAGGCTTCCCGCCTGACCTGAGGCGAGCGTGAAGTCGGGCCTGATCCCGGTGGGGTTGATCATCCGGCTGCCAACCCGCAAGATAGGTGACATTCTTGAAATCGGTCACCAGGGGGTGCGCATGGCAGCCGTCCAGGACGAGATACCGGGCCTGGTCATTCACACCGTGCGCCAGCCCGAGGGCACCGCACCGTCGATCCAGGCCCAGTTCGAGTCGTTCCACCAGCTCAACCCCTGGGTGCTCCGCGCTCTGGAAGCCCTGACCGCCGACTACTTGAAGCGCGGGGCGCGCCGTGTCGGCATCGGGATGCTCTTCGAGGTCCTGCGCTGGCGCTACGTCACGGCGACCCAAGGCGACGAGTTCCGCCTCAACAACAACTTCCGCAGCCGGTACGTCCGGCTCCTCATCGAGCGCCACCCCGACTGGGCGGGCGCATTCGAGGTCCGCAGCCTGCGGGCCGACTGACCTCTTGGAGAGATCGTGACCGACGAACCATCCGCCGAACCTGCCGTCGTGGAGGGCACGGTGCTCGAAACAGCCCAGGCCACCACCCCGGCCGTCCGGCCCAGCGCCATCGTCCTGCGCGGCGACCAAGACGAGTTCGACCACAAGCAGCTCTCGACACTGGCCCTGATCAGCCCCGGCCTGGCCAACGCCCCGCGCGGCCACCTGGCGATGTTCTTCCACTACTGCGTGAGGACCGGGCTCGATCCGTTCGCACGGCAGATCTACATGATCGGCCGCACCAACTGGAAGGCCGCCGACAACCCCGACGAGCCCGAGAAGACGTGGACGATCCAGACAGGGATCGACGGCTTCCGTACCGTCGCCCACCGGGCGGCGGCGAAGGCAGGGGAGTCCATCTCCTACGAGGACACCGTCTACTACGACTCCGAGGGCAACGCCCACGAGGTCTGGCTGTCCAAGGCGTACCCGGCGGCCGTCAAGGTCACCGTCGTACGCGGTACCGCGCGCTTCCCATTCATCGCCCGCTGGGACGAGTTCGCCCCGACGTACTTCGACCGCAAGGCAGGCGCGTACGTCGTGGCGAAGATGTGGCAGCAGATGCCCGCCCACATGGTGCGCAAGTGCGCCGAGGCCGGCTCGCTACGCATGGCCGCGCCGCAGGACCTGTCCGGTGTGTACACGGACGAAGAGATGGAGCGGGCGGACGCCGAAGCCGTCGTCCGCGACGGCGAAGAGGCGACCCGCCGCCTGCGGGAGGCCGCCGGGCTCGAAGCCGGAAAGAGCTCCGGCGACGAGACGAAGGACGGGCCCGCCGACGACGCGGCGAGCGCGGAGAAGCCCGCGCCGAAGAAGCGGCGGCGCCCCGCGAAGAAGGAAGCGGCCCCGGTGCCTGACGCGCAGGCCGAGCAGGACCAGGACCCGCCGAAGCGCAAGCCCCGCAAGCGGGCCGAGCCCGACCGCGTCGCTTCCTGACCTTTGCCGACACCAGGTGCCGCCCGCCTGCCCGCCCCCCTCC
>NZ_JBMNDO010000114.1:0-25813 GCF_052542855.1 Streptomyces sp. SAS_281 | reverse complement strand
GGTGGTCACGGCCACCCGTGACCACCGCGTGCTTCTGTGTATATTCGGCGAGGCGTAAAGCTAAGGGGTCTAGGAAACACGTCGGCAGGGGTGGACATGGTGCGCGCGGGGCTCACGACCGACCGGGTCGTGGCGGCTGCGGCCGATCTGGCGGACTCGGCCGGCTTCGACCAGGTCACCATCTCCGCACTGGCCCGGGGCTTCGGAGTCAAGGACGCGAGCCTCTACTCCCACGTCAGGAACCTGGGCGACCTGCGGACCCGCGTCGCACTCCTGGCGGCCGAGGAGTTCATCGACCGCATCGAGGCGGCGGTGGCGGGCCGGGCCGGGAAGGACGCGCTGTTCGCGTTCGCCGACGCCTACCGCACCTTCGCGCTGGAGTGCCCCGGCCGGTACGCCGCCACGCGCTACCGTGTCGACCCCGCGATCGTCGCCGAGGCACCCGCGTACCACCGCACCATCCGCACCACCTCCGCGATGCTGCGCGCGTACGGCCTGACCGACCCGGATCTCACCGACGCGGTACGGCTGTTGCGCAGCACCTTCCACGGCTTCACCGACCTGGAGGCCGAGGGCGGCTTCGAGGCCGCCCGACCGGTGCAGACCTCCTGGGAACACGCGGTCGAGGCGCTGCACTTCCTGCTGTCGAACTGGACCTCGGCGACCGGCGCGAAGGACTGACCTGTCCTCGGCCCCGTCCGGCCGACAGCTCCGCGTCCAGTCGCGCGAGCCGGCCGCGCAGCACGCCGAGCGCCTCGATGGACGTCCCGACACCGGCCAGGTGATCGCGGAGCGGCCGCGTCGGATCGGCACCCGCGTCGAGGCAGACGGCGACGGTGTCCAGCACCGGCCCCGGACCGCGGAGCGCCGGCACCCGGTACAGACGCGCGAGCCGGCCCCGGTGTACCCCCTGTGTCCTCCCACGGTGCGCCGGGAGGGGCTGAGCAGGCCGACGCGAAACCCCCGGCGGCGGCGGTGGTCCGTCGCGGCCGGGGGCGGTCCGGGTGGGCGGCCGGGTCAGGCGGCCTTGCGGGAGCGGGGAGCCGACGCCTCGCGGATCAGTTCCGCGTAGCGGCGGCCGCTGGTCTTGACCGTGCGGCGCTGCGTCGCGTAGTCGACGTGGACCAGGCCGAACCGCTTGTCGTAGCCGTACGCCCACTCGAAGTTGTCGAGGAGCGACCAGGCGAAGTAGCCGGCGAGCGGGGCGCCCTTGCGGACGGCGCGGGCACAGGCGGCGAGGTGTTCCTCCAGGTACTGGGCGCGCTCGGGGTCGTGCACGGACCCGTCGGGGAGTACGACGTCCTGGTAGGCCGCGCCGTTCTCCGTGACGTAGACGCGCTCGACGCCGTACTCCTCGGTCAGGCGCAGGAGCAGCTGCTCCAGGCCCTGGGCGTGCACCTCCCAGTCCATGTGGGTGTGGCGCGACCCGGGCAGGTACACCTGCTTCGCGTGCGGCACCGGGCCGGACGGGTCGGCGGTGACGACCTGGCGGAAGTAGTAGTTGACGCCCAGCCAGTCCAGCGGCGCGGAGATCAGCTCCATGTCGCCTTCCTGGACCGGGAGTTCGACTCCGTACAGGTCGACCATGTCCTGCGGGTAGCCGCGCCCGAGGATCGGGTCGAGCCACCAGCGGTTGGTGTGCCCGTCACCGCGAACCGCCGCCGCCCGGTCGGCCTCGCGGTCGGTGGCCGCTTCGACGGGGCTGAGATTGTTGACGATGCCGACCCGGGCGTCGGGGGAGATGCCGCGGATCGCCCGGACCGCGAGGCCGTGGCCCAGGTGCAGGTGGTAGGAGGCCCGGACGGCGGCGGTCAGGTCGGTGAGACCCGGTGCCATCGTGCCCTCCAGGTGGCCGATCCACGCGGAGCACAGGGGCTCGTTGAGGGTCGCCCAGTCCTTGACGCGGTCCCCGAGGCGTTCCACGACGACCGAGGCGTACGCGGCGAAGTGCTCCGCGGTCTCCCGTACGGTCCAGCCGCCCCGGTCCTGCAGGGCCTGCGGCAGGTCCCAGTGGTAGAGCGTGGCGAACGGGGTGATCCCGGCATCGAGGAGCCCGTCCACCAGCCGGTCGTAGAAGTCGAGGCCGGCCGCGTTGACCGGTCCGTCGCCGCCGGGCACGATGCGCGGCCAGGCGAGCGAGAAGCGGTACGCGTTCGCCCCCACCTCCTTGATCAGGCCGATGTCCTCCGGGACCCGGTGGTAGTGGTCGCAGGCCACGTCGCCGGTGTCGCCGCCGGCCACCTTGCCGGGGGTGTGCGAGAAGGTGTCCCAGATGGAGGGGGCGCGGCCGTCCTCGGCCACGGCCCCCTCGATCTGGTACGCGGCGGTGGCGACGCCCCAGGTGAAGCCGGCCGGCAGGGCGCTGAGGTCGTTCACGGACTTCCTTTCCGGAGCGGTCACTTGACGGCTCCCGCGGTCAGGCCGGCCACCAGGTAACGCTGGAGGAGCAGGAAGCCGGCGACGATCGGCACGCTGACGACGAGCGAGGCGGCCATGACCTGGTTCCAGTACACGTCGTTCTGGGTGGCGTAGCCCTGGAGGCCGACGGCCAGGGTGCGGGTGGTGTCGTTGGTCATGACGGAGGCGAAGAGGACCTCGCCCCACGCGGTCATGAACGCGTAGACGGCGACGGCCACGATGCCCGGCACGGCGGCCGGCACCACGACCCGGAACAGGGCCCGGATCGGCCCGCAGCCGTCGACGAGCGCGGCCTCGTCCAGGTCCCGGGGGATCGAGTCGAAGTAGCCGATGAGCATCCAGATGGAGAACGGCAGCGAGAACGTCAGATACGTGAGGATCAGACCGCCGCGCGAGCCGTACAGGGCGACGCCCGTGCTGTTGCCGATGTTGACGAAGATCAGGAACAGCGGCAGCAGGAAGAGGATGCCCGGGAACATCTGGGTGGAGAGCACCGTCACGGTGAAGACGCGCTTGCCGCGGAACTTGTAGCGGCTCACCGCATACGCCGAGAACACCGCGATGATCACGGAGAGGACCGTCGCCGCGCCCGCCACGATCAGCGAGTTCACGAAGTACCGGGCGAGCGGGACGGTGTCCCAGATGTCGAAGTAGGGCTTCACGGTCAGCCCCGACGGGATCCAGTGGAACTTCCCCGACACGTCCTGGAGCGGCTTGAGCGAGCTGCTGACCATCACATAGACGGGCAGCAGGACGAAGCCGGTCAGGAAGGTCAGGATGATCCGGCGGACCCAGAGGAAGGACTGCGGCGCGGCCATGGGTGAACGGGGACGCGAGCGCCCTGTCGTCTTCGCCGGCAGCGCGGACGGCTGGGCATGGCTAGGCATCGGCACCCTTCCTTCCGCGTGAGGTGATGAACAGGTAGACGGCGGTCACGACCAGCAGGAACAGCAGCAGGAGCACGGACATCGCGGAGCCGGTGCCGAAGTTCCAGGTGACGAACGAGGACTGGTAGATGTGGATCGAGATCAGGTCCGCGTTCTCGGGGGCGGCCTTTCCGAACAGCACGTACGGGGTGTTGAAGTCGTTGAACGTCCACAGGAAGAGGACGAGCACCAGGACCTGGTTGACCGGGCGCAGCGAAGGCAGTGTGATCTTGCGGATCTGCTGCCAGATGCCGGCGCCGTCGATCGAGGCGGCCTCGTACAGCTCGCGCGGGATGTTCTGGAGCCCGGCCATCACGATCAGGAAGGCGAAGGGCCAGCCCTTCCAGACCGAGACGATGATCAGCGCGTAGATGCTGTTGTCGCCGATCAGCCAGAACGACGGCTGGTCGGTGAGTCCGAGCTGGTCGTGGAGCACGTGGTTGACCAGGCCGTTGTCGCGCTGGAACATGAAGGCCCAGGTGATCACGGCCGCGTAGACCGGCAAGGCGTACGGGACGAGGAAGACCGCCCGCAGGAATCCCCGGCCGCGGAAGTTCTCCTGCAGCATGATCGCCGCCGCGACCCCGAACAGCCACGCCAGGCCGACGGCGAAGAACGTGAAGACGCAGGTGACGAAGAACGAGTGGAGCAGTGCCTCGCCGATCGGGGCGTTGACGTCGACGGCGATCTTGTAGTTGTCGAAGCCACTCCAGGGCGCCCCGCCCCAGTTGTTGATGTAGAACTGCGTGAACTGGCGGAAGCTCATCACGATCCCGATGATCATCGGAATCACATGGACGAGGAGTTCGAGCAGGACGGCCGGCAGGAGCAGGAGATAGGGCAGTCCGCCCTGGCGGATCCGGTCGGGGATGCGCGGCAGTCTCCTGCGCGCACCCCCACTGCCCCGGCTCGTCACCCTGTCCGACTTTTCCGTCAGGCTGTCGGTGGTCACGGTGGCGGTCATGAAGGGTGCCTTACTGCTGCATCGTCTGCTGGGCCTTTTCCAGGCGCGCCTTGACGGATTCGGTGGTCACGGGACGGCCGGCGGCAGCGTCGGCCCACAGCTCCTTGACCGCGGTGCCGACGGCGGTCTCGAACTGCGACTCGTTGGGCACCTGCGGCAGCGGGGCCGCGCTCTTCGCCAGCGTGTCGCGCAGGACCGCGAGGTCGGGCGCCGAGAACGCCTCGTCCGCCTGGGCGGCCTTGACCGGCGGGATCGAGCCGTAGGTCTTGTTGAGCAGCTTCTGCTCGGCGTCGCTCGTCATGAACTTCACGAACTTCTTGGCGCCGTCGAGGTTCTTGGTGTTCTTGAACACCGCCATGTTGATGCCGGCGACCATGGAGTTGACGTTCTTGCCCTGGCCGGGGGTGCCGGCGGCGACGGGGACGGGAGCCGCGCCCCAGTCCTCGGGCTTCATGCCCTGCGAGGCGAAGGTGGAGGCGGCGGCCTGCCACAGCACCATCGCGGTCTTGCCCTTGGCGAAGTCCGTCAGGGACTGGTTCTGGGCGTACTCCGCGTTGCCCGGGGCGATGATCTTGTCCTTGGCCATGAAGTCGATGTACTGCTTCACGGCCGCTACCGCGCCGTCCGAGGTGAAGGTCGGCTTGCCGTCGGCGTCGAAGAAGTCGGCGCCGTGCTGCTGACCCAGGACGAAGGTCTGGTGGATGTTGTTGGAGAGGTTGGAGCCCTCGGCGCCCAGCCCCCACTTGCCGTTCTTGGAGAGCTTCTTGCCGTCCGCGACCAGTTCGTCCCAGGTGGCCGGGGGCTTCTCGATGCCGGCCTCGGCGAAGCTCTTCTTGTTGTAGTAGAGGGCGTACGCCAGTGAGTACAGCGGGACCGCGGCGGGGTCCTTGCCCTCCGCGCCGGCCGAGGCGACCGCCGAGTCGACGAACCGGTCACGGCCGCCGATCGCGTCGAAGTTCTCCTTGCTCCAGGGGAGCAGCGCGCCGGTCGCCTGGAGCGAGGCCGACCAGGTGTTTCCGATGTTCAGGACGTCCGGGCCCTGGCCGGACGTGGTGGCGGCGAGGATCCGGTTGAGCAGGTCGGCCCACGGGACGACCTCCAGCTTGACCTTGATGCCGGTCTGCTTCTCGAACTTCTTCAGCTCGGGAGCCAGGATCTTCTTGTCGGCCTCGATGCTGGCGCCCTGGTTGGAGGCCCAGTACGTGAGGGTCTTCGGCGAATCGTTGCTGCCGCCGCCCGAGGACGTACCGCCTCCGCAGCCGGTGACACCGGCGGCTATGGAGATCGCGAGGGTGGCGGCTGCCGCGGCTCTGATGGTGCGCATGCGGGATGGCCCCTTTCCGGGGAGGAAGGCCGTGTTCGGGACCCGAACGACCTTCAGGACTTAATTTATGACGTGATTTAAGAGGTGAGCGAAGGTCGCGTCAAGTCCCGGGGTCGCGGTATGTTTCCGCCAGGGAAGGAGCCACATGGCTGAGCGCAACAGACGGACCGTGCGTGACCTGCGACGCGGCAACCGGTCGCGGGTATTGCAACGGTTGTATTTCGACGGCCCGCTGAGCCGCCAGGAGCTCGGCCCCGCCACCGGGCTGAGTTCGGGTTCCATCAGCAACGTCGTCACGGAGCTCTCCGCGGAGAACCTGCTGGAGGAGGCCGGTGTCGTCGACTCCGACGGCGGCCGCCCCCGCACCCTGCTGCGCGTCGCCCCCGGCGGCGGCCTCCTCATCGGCATCGACATCGGCGAGACCCGGATCAGGGTGGAGCTCTTCGACCTCTCCCTGACCGAACTCGCCCGCACCGAGCGGCTGCTCGCCCAGCACGGCTACGACGTGGACCGCATCGTCGGCCATGTCCGCAGTGGCGTCGCCGACGTGCTGCGGGACGCCGGCGCCGACCCGCACCGGCTGCTCGGCATCGGGATCGGCGTCCCCGGCATCATCGAGCGCCACGCGCCGGACGGCGTCGTCGGCGACGTGGGCTCCGTGGTCCACGGCCAGACCATCGACTGGAGCGCCGTCCCCTTCGAGCGGCTGCTCCGGGACGCCGTGCGGGTGCCGCCCGAGGTCCCGTTCTTCATCGACAACGGCGCCAAGACGCTCGGCCAGGCCGAGATGTGGTTCGGCGGCGGGCGGGGCGCGGGAGCGTCGGCGATCGCCCTGATCGGTTCCGGCGTCGGCGCCTGCGTCAACCACGGCGACCTCCTGGACGAGGACCGCGGCAGCCAGGCCCTGGAGTGGGGCCACAGCACCGTGCAACTGCGCGGCCGGCGGTGCCGCTGCGGCTCGATCGGCTGCCTGGAGGCGTACGCGGGGGCCGAGGCGATGCGTGAACGCTGGCACGAGGCGGGCGGCCCGCTGCCCGCCGACGCCGACGACGAGACCGCGCTCGCCGCGCTCCTCGCCGCCGCCTACCCGCCGCCCGGAGCGGAACCCGACCCGGTGGCGGTGGCGCTGCTGGACGAGACGGCCGAGTGCCTGGGTGCCGCGCTGGGCGACCTCATCAACCTCTTCCTGCCCGAGCGCATCCTGCTCGGCGGCTGGGCGGGCCTCCTCATCGGCCCGCACCTGCTGCCCGACATCCGGCGGTACGCCCAGGAGTACGCGCTGAAGCACGCCGCGGCCCGGACCACCATCGAGATGGGCCGCCTCGGCCCGGACGCGGTCACGGTCGGCGCGGCCACCCTGCCCCTGGCCGACTTCCTGGCCCGCGGCGGCAGCCGCCCCTCACCCCCGCCCCGGACCCGCGCCACGGCACCGGCGCTCCGGACCCCGGCGGACGCCGTGCGCGGCAGGGAACGGCCCAGGACGGAGCAGGGGGCGGCGGGGTGAGCGGGGCTTCCGCGGGGTTCCGGACAGGCCCTACGCCGAGTCCCGGACCACCAGTGACGGTTCGAAGACCACGGACGTCGCGGCGCCCTCCGGCTTGCCCAGCCGCTCGATCAGCAGCCGGGCCATCTCGGCGGCCATCGCCTCCACCGGCTGGCGGACCGTGGTGAGCGGCGGACGGCAGGCCAGGGCCGCGCTGCTGTCGTCGAAGCCGATCACCGCGACGTCCTCCGGGATCCGCTTGCCGCGCTCCCGCAGGACGTGGCAGGCGCCCGTGGCCATCAGGTCGTTGGCCGCGAACACCCCGTCCAGGTCCGGGTGTTCGCTCAGGAGCCGCTCCATCGCGGTCTCGCCGCTCTCCTGCGTGAACCGCCCCTCGGCGATCGCGATGTAGGGGTGTCCGTGCTGCGCCATCGCGTCCCGGAA
This sequence comes from Streptomyces sp. SAS_281, assembly GCF_052542855.1. NCBI lineage: Bacteria > Bacillati > Actinomycetota > Actinomycetes > Kitasatosporales > Streptomycetaceae > Streptomyces > Streptomyces sp. SAS_281. The sequence goes on along the minus strand of NZ_JBMNDO010000114.1, from coordinate 18,254 downwards.
GCCGGCCAGCCGCTCCTGCACGGCGGGTACGTCGAGCGGTCCGGTGATGGTCGCGATCCGGCGGCAGCCCCGGGCCAGCAGATGCTCGGCCGCCAGCCGCGCGCCGTCCTGATGGGCGACGTCGACATAGCTGATCCGGGCCGCCCGCGCCGGGCGCGCGTACAGCACGGCGGGCAGCCCCGCGTCCGTGAGCATGCCCGGCAGCGGGTCCTCCGCGTGCGTCGAGACGACCAGCGCGCCGTCGGCGCTGCCCTGGCGCAGGAACGCCACCACGTCCTCCCGTGCCCGTGACGTCTCGGCGAACATCAGGACCGGATGCATCCCGCGCGGTCGCAGATAGTTGACGACACCGGTCACCACCCGCCCGAAGAACGGGTCGGCGAAGACCTGCCCGGTGAACGAGGCCCCCTCGCCGCCGCCCGCCTCGTCCGACGGCGTGTCCTCCTCCGCCTCCGGCTCGACGCCCGCGCCGGACACCACCAGCGCGATGGCGTCGGTGCGCCGGGTCACCAGTGAGCGCGCCGCGCGGTTGGGCGCGTAGCCGGTGGAGGCGACCGCCCGGCGCACCGCCTCCTGGATCACCGGGTCGACATTCCGTACGCCGTTGATCACCCGGGAGACGGTGGCGCGGGAAACGCCGGCCGCCCTCGCCACGTCCTCAAGGGTGGGTGTTCCGGCCGGTCGCAGATCATCCGTCATGAGCGCATTTATAGCATCAGCGGAGAGCGCTCTCCATCGTGCTCCGAACCGTTACCGGATCCTTTCCCGGCCGAGTCCGCACCCGGCCGCGCCACGACCTCCGCGGTCAGCGGCAGATCGCCCGCGGAACGGCCCCCGAGCAGCGTGAACGCACCGGCCTCCGTCTCCCACCCACGCCCTCCGGGCGACCAGTGGGCCAGGGCCCGCCCGCCCACCCGGACCACCGCGTCCGCGCTCTCCCCGGGCTCCGCCTCGACCGCCGCGTAGCCGACGAGCTTGCGCACCGGCCGCTCCACGGCGGACCCGCCGCGTGTCAGGTAGACCTGCACCACCTCCCGCCCGCGCCGCCGTCCCGTGTTCCGCACCCGCACCCGCACGTCGAACGGCTCGCCGGCCCGTACCGCCGCCGGGGCCGTCAGCTCCTCGTACGCCCAGCCGGTGTAACCGAGTCCGTGGCCGAACCAGTACGCCGGAACGGCCCCCGACCGCAGCCAGGCCCGGTGACCGATGTGCGGGCCCTCCGCGTAGTGCAGCCGCCCGTCCGCACCGGGTGCGGTCCCGAGCACCGGTACGTCGTCCTGGGCGGCGGCCCAGGTGGTCGGCAGCCGGCCGCCGGGTTCGGCGCGCCCGAACAGCACGTCGGCCAGCCCGTTCCCGGCCTCCTGGCCCGGGAACCAGGCGAGCAGCAGCGCGGGCACCCGGGTGTGCCAGGGCAGGGCGACCGGGCCACCGGCGTTGACCATCACGACGGTGCGCGGGTTGGCCCGCAGAACCGCCCGCACCAGCGCGTCCTGACCCTCCGGCAGATCCAGGCTCTCGCGGTCGTGGCCCTCGGACTCGCTCTGCTCCGTCGTGCCCACGACCACCACCGCCACGTCGGCCGCGCGTGCGGCGGCGACCGCTGCGGCGCGCGCGACGTCCGCATCGCCGGCGGGCGGGGCGGCGGCGAGGACCGTGGCGACCCCCGTGCCCGGGGCGAGCGAGCGGAGCGCGACCACCTCCACCTCCCGGCCCGCCGTCAGTTCCACGCGGGCCGTGTGCAGCGGCGGGGCGACGTGCACCCGGGTCGGGTCGTCGCTGTCCAGCGGGAAGGTGCCGGACAGCACCTCCCGGCCGTCGACGGAGAGCGCGATGTCGCCCCAGCCGCCCACCGCCCAGGTCCACACGCCGCTCTCGGCGGGCCGGAACAGGGCCCGGATCTCCACCGCGACCGCGTCCCCGGCCGGGACCGACGGCTCCACGATCCGGCCGGACAGCCGGTGCTCCGCGTGGAGTTCGGCGCCCCGCGCGTCGAGCAGCCGCACCAGCACCCCGGGCTCACCGCCGCGCGGATCGCGGGCCCGGTCGCGCCCGAGTGGTTCCGGCCGTTCCGATGCCGGGAGCCCGGGCCGGTAGGTCACCGCCGCGACCCCGTCCAGCTCCCGCTCGATCCCGGCCAGCGGGGTCACCACGTGCTCCGGGAAGACCTCGGCGCTGCCGCCGCCCTGAATGCGTACGGCGGTGGCGTGCGGGCCGATGACCGCGACGGACCGGAGCGCCGCGGGATCGAGCGGCAGCAGCCCGCCCTCGTTGCGGAGGAGCACCGCACCGGCTGAGACGGCGCGGCGCAGCAGGGCGCGCGCGGCGCCCGGAGCCACCGGGAGGCGGTCGGCCGGGCGGCCGGGCCCGGTCGTCCCGTGTGCCGGGCGGTCCGGTCCGAGCGCGCCCACCCGGCGGGCCAGGCGCAGCAGCCTGCGTACCTTGTCATCCACGGCACCGGCGGGGACCAGGCCCTCTTCGAGCGCCGCGAGCAGACCGGCCGCCCAGGGGCCGTCCGGGCCCGGCATCGCCAGGTCCTGGCCGGAGCGGGCGGCGTCGAGGAGCGTGCGCACGCCGCCCCAGTCGGAGACCACGAGACCGTCGAAGCCCCACGCGTCCTTGAGGGGGCGCTCCAGGAGCGGCGAGGCGGACATGGTGACGCCGTCGACCTTGTTGTAGGCGGACATGACGGCCCAGACCCCGGCCGTGACCGCCTCCTCGAACGGGGCGAGGTACACCTCGTGCAGGGTGCGCTCGTCCATGCGGACATCGACGGTCAGCCGGTCCGTCTCAGCGTCGTTGCCGACGAAGTGTTTCGCGGTGGCGGCCACTCCGCCCGACTGGATGCCACGGATGAGCGCCGCGCCGGTGCGGCCGGTGAGCAGCGGGTCCTCGGAGAAGCACTCGAAGTGCCGGCCGCCCAGCGGGGAGCGGTGCAGGTTGAGGGTGGGGGCCAGCAGCACGTCGACGCCCTTGCGTCTCGCTTCGGAGGCGAGCAGCGCGCCGAGGTCCGTCAGCAGCCGTTCGTCCCAGGAGGCGGCGAGCGCGGTGGGGGAGGGGAGCACGAGCGAGGTCTCGCGTTCGTCCCAGGTCTCGCCCCGGACGCCGGCCGGTCCGTCGGAGAGGGTGAGCGCGCGCAGTCCGGCGGCCGGTTCGGCGTGCGTGCGCCAGGTGCTGGCACCGGTTAGCAGACGAACCCTCTGTGCCGCGTCCAGCTTGTCGAGCAGCGGTTCGGTCTCTTCGTCCGTCATGCGGCCATGCTCCTTCGTGCGTGCACCACGCTCCCACGACTGTCGGAGAGCGCTCTCCCGGCTATCGCGCCCAGCGTCCCGGTCGCCGCCGACCGTGTCAATGGGGGCCCGGTGCGGGCGGCCGGACCCCAGGGGGTCGCGTCCAGGACGGGCGGTGGCCGAAACGTACCGTGGTCTTGTCATCACCCGCTGTTTGCACATAAGTTGACCGCTTGCGACGTGTCCTACAGCCAGTGGGGGAGCCAAGTCATGGCCGCGAACGGACGGCACCGCAGATACCAGCCGAGCCGCATCAACCGGGCTTCGCTCACCGTCACGGCAGGAGGGGCCGGTCTCGCCCTCCCACTCCTGACGGCCGCTTCGGCGGGTGCCGCGTCGACGGACGTCTGGGAGAAGGTCGCCGCCTGCGAGTCCACCGGCAACTGGCACATCAACAGTGGCAACGGCTACTTCGGCGGACTCCAGTTCACCCGCTCCACCTGGGCGGCGTACGGCGGCACGGTGTACGCGGCGCGCGCCGACCTCGCGACCCGGGACCAGCAGATCGCCATCGCGGAGAAGGTCCTGGAGGGTCAGGGACCCGGTGCCTGGCCGGTCTGCTCCGGAAAGGCGGGCCTGGCCCGGGGCGGCACCGCGCCGGACGTCAGCCCGCAGAGCGAGCGCACGGCGAGCGTCCCGACCCCGAAGAAGCCGGTCAGCGCCTCGGCGCCGTCCCACCGCACGCAGACCAAGCGGACCACGTCCGCGGCCACGCCGACCACCGTGCCGGGCAAGCGCGAGTCGTACACCGTGACGCCCGGCGACTCGCTCTCCGGGATCGCGTCCGACCAGCACCTCCAGGGCGGCTGGCAGCGGCTCTACGCGGCGAACCGCACGGTTGTCGGCGAGGACCCGGACCTCATCTTCCCCGGCCAGCGCCTGACCCTGACCGGAACACCCGGGACGGCCACGAAGCCGACGCCGAGGACAGCGACCAGGGCCGAACCGAAGCCGGCGCCGAGGACGGCGACCAGGGCCGAACCGAAGGCCCCGCCCAGGACCGCACCCGAGGCGAAGACGAGGACGGCGCCGCGACCCGCCCCGAAGCCCGAGCCGCAGCGGAAGCAGCAGACCAAGCCGCAGCCGAAGAAGACCCAGACGCACAGGACGGAGCAGGCGCAGAAGCACAGCGGGCTCACCGCCCCTGTCACGGCCCGCACCGGCACCCCGTACCACCAGGCCGGTTCCTGGTCCAGCGGCTACCACACGGGCGTCGACTTCCCCGTCCCCACCGGCACGTCCGTGAAGGCGATGGCGGCCGGCACCGTCGTGTCGGCGGGCTGGGCGGGGCCGTACGGCTACCAGGTCGTGATCCGGCACGGCGACGGCAAGTACAGCCAGTACGCGCACCTGTCCTCGCTGCTCGTGCGCGGCGGTCAGCACGTCGGCGGCGGCCAGCGGATCGCCCGCTCCGGCGCCACCGGCAACGTCACAGGGCCGCACCTGCACTTCGAGGTCCGTACCGGCCCCGACTACGGCTCCGACATCGACCCGCTGGCCTACCTCAGGGCGGGCGGCGTCAGGGTCTGAACGCGCCCGTCACCGGCCTCGCCGCCGGCCCGGCGCCCGGCGCCCGGGGGAGGGCCGAACTCGACCCGGCCGGCCAGGCCCTCCAGCGGCATCCGCACGGGAAGCGCCCGCGGAGGGGTCCGCGGACCCGCCGCCCCGGGGCCGGCCACGGCGACCGGAACCGGCTGCTCCGTGCGAGACAGGATGCCCGTCGAGGCCGGCGGCCCGGCGGGCGCGGCGAAATCCGCGGGCTCGGCCGTGTCTCCGGCGCCCACGGTTGCCACTGCCTTTGAGGCCGACCGCTCCGCGCTCATCCGTTCCGTGGTCAGCATGATCAGCCCGCCGGCCGCGACGGCTCCGCACGCCAGGGCCAGCACCGTGCCCGCGACCCCGTGCCGGAACTGCTCGCCGAACAGCGTGATGCCCACCGCCGCGGCCACCACCGGATTCACCACGGTCACCGTGGCCAGCGGGGCCGTCAGCCCCGCGCCCCGGTAGGCCGCCTGGGACAGCAGCAGACCGGCGCCCGCCAGCGCCGCGATCACCAGCAGGGGCAGCAGCCCGGACTTCACGGCGCCCGCTGTCCACTCCATGGCCACGGTCTTCGTGTACACCGACGCGATGCCGAACGCGACGCCCGCCGCCCCGGCCAGCGCCACGCTCCGCGTCACCGGCCGGCGCATCGCCCGGGAGAGGAGGACCAGGGCGGCCACCGCACCGAAGGTCACCACGGCCAGCATCAGCTGCTGCGGGGCCCCCAGCCCGTGCGCCTCGGAGCTGCCGGTCAGCGCGAGCAGCCCGGCCAGGCCCACCGTCGCCATGACCGCGCCGCGCCAGGCGGTGGCACCGGCCCTGCGGCGTACGAACAGCGCGGCCATCGGCAGCGCGAAGACGATCGTGAGCGCTCCCAGCGGCTGCACGAGGCTCAGCGGGCCGTACGCCAGCGCCACGACGTGCAGCACGGCTCCCAGCCCGTTGAGGACGACGGCCGCCCACCAGACCCGGTTGCGCAGCGGTGCGAAGGATCGGCCGTCGGAGGCGGTGGCCACGCGCTCCTGGACGATCGCCCCGGCCGCGTAGGCGACCGCGGAGACCAGTGACAGGAGCACGGACAGCGCAAGGGAGCTCATGTACACCACGATCCCCTTTTGCAGCCGCCACGTCGTCGTCCCTGAGGCGGCGATCCAGCGTACTGCTCTGGTAGTACGGCAGTGGTCCGGGTGTCCTCCTCCCGACGGTAGTCCTCCCCGCGGCGGACGTCAGAAGGATCTTGCGGAGTGGCCGCCTTCACGGGGCCGACGCACGAGGTGTCCGTCCGACCTCTTGACGCGGCCACGGCGGAATCCAAGAATGATCGCACTCTGACAACGTTGTCCTAAGGAGTCTCCCCATGCATCGGACCCTACGACCGGGACTGCGCGGCCCGGCGGCCGTACTCGCCGCCGCCGCGCTCCTGGGCGGTGTCCTCCTCCCCGGGGCCACGGCCGAGGCCGCCCCCCGGAGCGACGGCCGGCTGACCGATCTGGTCAATCCGTTCATCGGCACCCAGAACGAGGGCAACACCTACCCCGGCGCCTCCGTGCCCTTCGGCATGGTGCAGCTCTCGCCGGACACCGGCCACAACACCGGTTACGACTACGGCGAGAACCACATCCGCGGCTTCTCCTCCGTCCACCTCTCCGGCGTGGGCTGCGGCCTCGGCGGCGACCTGCCGACGCTGCCCACCACAGGCGACGTCACCGAGACCGACTACGCGAAGTACGCGGCGGAGTTCAGCCACGACGACGAGAAGGCGAGCCCCGGCTACTACAGGGTCGGGCTGAAGAACGGCATCGAGGCCGAGCTGAGCGCCACGCGGCGCACCGGCGTCCAGCGCTACACCTTCCCGGCCACCGACAAGGCCAACGTCCTGCTCAACGCGGGCCAGTCGCTGCACCGGACGCTCGCCTCCGACGTGGAGATCCTGGACAACCGCACCGTCCGGACGGCCATCACCGGCAGCGGCTTCTGCCAGGACACCAAGCCGTACACGGTCTACACGATCACCCGCTTCGACCGCCCCTTCACCGCCTCCGGCACCTGGAAGGGCGACGCCGTCACCGGGGCGAAGAAGTCCGAGGCGACCGATGCCCGCAACGGCGCCTGGCTGCGGTTCGACACCACCGAGGACCGCACCGTCGAGGCCACCACGGCCCTCAGCTACGTCGATGCCAGGGGCGCCGCGCTCAACCTCCGCGCCGAGGGCGGCCACACCTTCGACCACGTCCTGCGCGCCGCCGAACGCACCTGGGAGGACCGCCTGGAAGGCGTCAGGGCCCAGGGTGGCAGCGACGAACTGCGCCGGACCTTCTACTCCTCCCTCTACCGGTCCTTCCTCGCGCCCAACGTGGGCAGCGACGTCGACGGCCGCTACACCGGCTGGGACCAGAAGAAGCACAAGGCCAAAGGTTTCACGTACTACCAGAACTGGTCCCTCTGGGACACCTACCGCACCCAGGCCCAGCTGCTCTCGCTGCTCGCCCCGCGCGAATCCCGTGACATGGCCATATCCGTCCTGCGCATCGACGCGGAGAGCGGCTGGCTGCCCAAGTGGGGCTACGGCACGGTCGAGACCAACATCATGACCGGCGACCCGGTCACGCCCTTCCTCACCAACGCCTACCAGCAGGGACTTCTGAAGGGGTACGAGGAGGAGGCGTACCGCGCGCTGAAGAAGAACGCGGACGGCGTGCCGCCCACCGACTCCGCGCCCGTGGGCCGCGAGGCCAACGCCCAGTACCTGAAGGACGGCTTCGCCCCGTACATCAAGGGCAGGCCGCACGCGAAGCCCGGTGACTCCGACTTCGACCACGGCGCCTCCGCGACCCTGGAGTACGCCCTCGCCGACGGCATGCTCGCCGAGATGGCCCGCGACCTCGGCCACCAGGCCGACGCGGCACGCTACGAGGCCCGCGCCCAGAACTACCGGAAGATCTTCGACCCCTCCACCGGCTTCTTCCGTGCCCGCGACGCCTCCGGTGCCTTCACCGGCCCGGCCGACCCGGCGCAGAGCGAGGGCTTCCACGAGGGCACGTCCTGGCAGTACCAGTGGATGGTGCCGCAGGACATCCCCGGCATGGTCGGCCTCATCGGCGGGAAGGACTCCGCCAACCAGCGGCTCGACTCGTTCTTCGCGTACGACAAGCTCCTCGCCGACCCGGCGAAGACCGCCCGCGAGGTGTGGGTGAACGGCCCGTACGCGTACTACAACGCCGACAAGTACAACCCGCAGAACGAGCCCGACCTCATCGCCCCGTACACCTACCTCTCCACCGGCCAGCCGTGGAAGACGACCGACGTGGTCCACGCGGCCCTGACGCTCTTCACCAACGGCCCGACCGGCATGACCGGCAACGACGACCTCGGCACGATGTCCGCCTGGATGGTGCTCTCCTCCATCGGCGTCTTCCCGGTCCAGCCGGGCACCGACACCTGGGGCCTGTCCACGCCCGCGTTCGAGCGCGTCGACATCAAGCTCGACCGGCGCTACTACCCGCACGGCGCACTGACCGTCAGCGCCCCCGGCACCTCGGACGCCGACCGCTACATCCAGTCCGCCAGGCTGGACGGCGCGCAGCAGTCGCGCACGTACCTGACCACGGACGACATCCGCTCGGCCCGCTCGCTCTCCTTCAGGGTGGGCGACGAGCCGTCGGCGTGGGGTACCTCGCCCGAGGACGCCCCGCCCGCCCTGAACTGACCGGGCGGCCGCACGGCCGAGCGCCCTTCTCCCCGTCGGCGGGGAGAAGGGCGCTCGGTGTTTGCCTCTTCGCTACGCGGGAAGCGGCGGGTCGATCGCCTCGGCGACGCTCGGGAAGACCGGGACCGCGCTGTCGAGACCCAGAACGGAGATCAGCCGTTCCATGAAGACCGAGGGTGCGGCGAGCCGCAGCCGGGGACCGAGGGCCGTCTGTCCCTGCAGCAGCACGTTCACCGTCGTGGAGTCGGCGAAACTCACGTCCGAGAGGTCGATGACGACCGGCCCGGCACCCTCCCGCGACGCGTTCTCCAGCGCGGTGCCCAGGGGCGCCACGTTGTCGATGTCGAGGTCACCGGTCACCGAGAGCACCAGCGCCCCACGTTCGTGCCGTGGGACGATCTGCATGGCTCGGCCGGCGCTGGGCGGTGGAAGCACGTTCACCTCGTGTTGCACTGGGCGGCGGGGGTAACGCCGCGATCGGACGGGCAGTTCGATTCTGCTCCGTCCCTGCTCGCGGCGGGAATGCTCAACGATAAAATTAACAGTTGCCATTTGACAACATTCTTCGTGGGGCAACAATCTGTACCGAACGATCAACGTGAGCGCCCGTCCGAGCGGCGCCTTCGGAACGCGGAAGCAGGGGCGTGCATGAAGCTAGGCGCTGTCCGGGACATCGTCGCGAAGCCGGGCGGCGGTACTCCGCGCACCGGTGAGCCGCTGCGATGCCGCCGAGCGGAAGGCGGTCAGCCCCACGGCCAGAGCGGTCACCTCGGAGGGCTGCATCCGCTCCAGCACGGCGGTCAGCTCCCGCGTGCGGATCGCCCGGTACTCCTCCAGCAGCTCCCGGCCCCGAAGGGTCAGCCTGAGTTCCACCTCCCGGCGGCTCGTCGGGCTCGGGTCCCGCTGGACCAGCCCCATGGCCTCCATCCGGTCGCACAGCCGGCTCACCGACGGCGCCCGCGAACCGAGCGCCTCCCCGAGCGAGCGGAGATTGCTCCCCTCCTGCTGCTCGATGACGAGGAGCGCGCGAAGCTGGGAGGGGGAGACCGCACCCCGGGCCGCGGCCTCCTGGCCGCGCCCCCACAACACCTCCAGAAGCTCGGACGCGGCACAGACGTCCTCGGACACCTGTTCAGGGCGATGAGGGAGGCCGGTACGGTGGGGCATTCTTCCACTCTGTCACCCGTAGCGTGCTCCTGTCAGCCTCGCTCCGCTCCCACCACCCACCGAAGAATGGGCGAAGCAGCGTGAATGCCCCCACGCACATCGAACGAGCGCTCCGCGCGGCGCCGCCGTATGCCCTGGTGGAGACGGTGCGCGAGGTTCTCGCGAAGTCGTACGGCGCCCTCTCGGTGCAGCTGCTCCTCGCGGATTACGGGATGACCGTGCTCAACCCGGTCGACGCCGGCGACGGTCCCGGCCAGCCGCTCTCCCTGAACAACAGCCCCCAGGGCCGCGCCTTCGGCAGCCAGCGGCCGCACCAGGGCCGCACCGGCCCCGACGACGCGGCCGATCACCACTTCCCGGTCACCGTCCGGGGCGAACGCCTCGGCATCCTCACCGTCCGGCTGCCCTCCGCGCGCGTCACCCCGCAGATCACGGACGACCTCACCCATGTGGCGGACCTCCTCGGCCACGAGATCGTCGTCGCCGAACGGGACACCGACCACTACCAGCGGGCCCGGCGCACCACGCGCCTCACCCTCGCCGCCGAGATGCAGTGGCAGCTTCTTCCGGCCAGGTCGTTCGCCGCCGCCGAGTACGCCATAGGCGCCCAGCTCGAACCCGCCTACGCCATCCACGGCGACAACTTCGACTGGGCGGCGGAGGGCGACCAGCTCAGCGTCGCGGTGACCAACGGCATGGGGGAGGGCATCCGTGCCTCCCTCCTCACCAACCTCGCCGTCAACGCGCTGCGCAACGCCAGAAGGGCCGGCATCGGCATCGCGGACCAGGCGGCCCTGGCCGACCAGGCCATCTACGAGCAGCACCGCGGCGCCGCCCACGTCTCCACCCTGCTGCTCCGCTTCGACCTGCCCACGGGATCGGTCGAGGCGGTGGACGCGGGCTCCCCGCAGCTGTGGCGCCTGCGCGGCCGCACGGTCACCCGGGTCGCGCTGGACGCCCAGCTCCCGCTGGGGATGTTCGAGGAGTCGCAGTACGCCGTCCAGCACCTCCAGGCGCGCCCCGGCGACCGGCTGCTGCTCGTCAGCGACGGGGTCTACGACGCGGTGTCCCCGCTCGGCGAGATGTTCGCGGAACGCGGCCTGCCCAGGGCGGTCCTCGCCACCCGGCTGCTGCCGGCGGCTGCCGTCCCCGGCGCGGTCCTGCGTGAACTGGCGGAACACCGGGCGTCGGACACACTGGACGACGCCCTGGTCATGTGCATCGACTGGTTCGGCCGGCCCGGCGCCAGGGACTGATCCCCGGCCGGCCCCGCGCCCCCGGCCGGCTCAGCTGCTCAGCGTGAACTCGGCCCGGATCCGCTTGCCGACCGGCACCCGCTCGGCCGTGACGCGGTCGCACAGGGCCACCACGATCTCCATGCCGTGGCCGCCCAGGCGGCTCGGGTCGGGGGCGTAGAAGACGGGCAGCGCGCTGCTGCTGTCGTACACCGTGATGCTGATCCGCTCCGCGGTGCCTTCCAGCTCCAGCAGATACGGGCCGTGGCTGTAGCGCTCGGCGTTGGTGACCAGCTCGCTGACGGCCAGCATCAGGTCGTTACGGGTGTGCGTGCCGAGCACGGCCATCCACTCGGACACCAGCCTGCTGAGAAAGCGGTCGGCCAGTGCCCGCGCCTGGGAAATGCACCCCGGCTCGCCGTCGAACACTTCGGCGCTGTGCAATGCCTCCGTGGGCGGACAGCTCCTGGGGGAGTCGTCCGCCGGGGAGATCGCCTGTTCGTTCATGTGCTCCAGCCAGGGCGCAGCGGGGAGGTCGCAGACCTCTTTCTTGTGATCGTGTACCCGCCTCGGGAGATCCCACTCCCCTGCGTCGTCAGCGAATACTACGCGCGGCCGGGAAGCCGCACCACGGTGACGAAGAAGTCGTCGATCTGCCGGACGGCCGCGATGAACTGGTCCAGGTCGACCGGCTTGGTGACATAGGCGTTGGCGTGCAGTTTGTAGCTGCGCAGGATGTCCTCCTCGGCGGAGGAGGTGGTGAGCACGACGACGGGGATCAGCGCGAGCTCCGGGTCCTGCTTGATCCGCTCCAGCACCTGGCGGCCGTCGTACTTCGGCAGGTTCAGGTCGAGCAGGATCAGATCCGGCCGCGGCGCCTCGGTGTGCGCGCCGCGGCGGTAGAGGAAGTCGAGCGCCTCCTCGCCGTCGCGGACCACGTGCAGCGTGTTGCGGATCTTGTTGTCCTCGAACGCCTCACGGGTCATCAGCTCGTCGCCCGGGTCGTCCTCGACCAGCAGGACCTCGATGGGCTCTACGGGGGTGTTCACGTGGTCTCTCCGGAGGTCTCGGCGGGCAGGGCGGTGTCGTCCGGCTCCGCGGCCGCGGGGTCGGGGTCGGCGGGCAGCGAGAAGTGGACCCGCGCCCCCTCACGGGAATCGGGATCGAGCCAGATCCGGCCCCCGTGGAACTCGATGATCTTGCGGCACAGGGCGAGGCCGATGCCGGTCCCGTCGTACTCGTCACGGCCGTGCAGACGCTGGAAGATGACGAAGACCTTCTCCGCGAACTCCGGCGCGATCCCGATCCCGTTGTCGGCGACCGTGAAGTGCCAGTCGTCCCCCTCCCGCTCGCACCCGACCGTGATCACGCACGGCTCGTCGGGGCGGCGGAACTTCACGGCGTTCCCGATCAGGTTCTGCCAGATCATCGCGAGCGTCGTGGGGTCGCCGGTGACCGACGGAAGCGGGTTCTCGCGGACGACCGTGGTCCCCGACTCCTCGATCACCAGCGCCAGGTTGGTGAGCGCCCGGTCCAGTGACCGGTCGAGCTCCACGGGCGTCCAGCTGTCGTGGACCCGTCCGACCCGGGAGAAGGTCAGAAGATCGTTGATGAGCACCTGCATGCGCTTGGCGCCGTCGACCGCGAAGTCGATGTACTGCTTGCCGCGGCCGTCCAGCTCGTTCCCGTACCGCTTGTCCAGCAGCTGGCAGAACGAGGCGACCTTGCGCAGCGGCTCCTGGAGGTCGTGCGAGGCCACGTACGCGAACTGCTCCAGCTCCGAGTTGGACCTCCGTAGCTCCACGGTCTGCTGCGCCAGCACGTCCTCCCGCTCCTGTACGGCGTCGAGCTCGGCCACCAGCCTGCCCCGCATGTCCTCGACCGCGGCGGCCACCGCCCGGACGTCGGCGGGCCCGCGCACCTCGATCCGCTGCCGGCGGAAGCTGCTGGAGCGGACCCGCCGGGACGCCTCGGCGAGCGCGCTCAGGGGCCGTCCCACGGTGCGCTGGAGCAGCACGCTGAGGGCGATCACACAGAGCGCGAAGACGATCAGCAGGGCGGCGAGGACCCGGTCCCGGGTGTGGCGGGCGTCGTCCAGTTGGTCCCGGACCCGGTCCCGGGCGGCGTCGAGATGCGCCTGTTGGGTGCCGTACAGCTGCCGCAGCTCGTCGAAGGCCGCCTTGCTCTCGGCGGTCCTGGCGGAGGAGCGCGCCTGGGGGCCGTCGTGCCGGACAGCGGCGATCAGCGGTTCGGCGTGCATCCGGCGCCACTCCGCGGCGGCGGCGGCGATCCGGTCCAGGTCGCGGTTGTAGGGCTGGCCGTCGCCCATCGCGGAGCGCACCCGGGCCAGCCCGTCCGTCTCCTCCTTCTTGCCGGAGGCGAACGGCTCCAGGAACGAGGCGTCACCGGTCAGCGCGAAGCCCCGTACCCCCGTCTCCTGGTTCAGCAGCGCGTTCTGTAGCTGGAAGGAGGCGGAGCGGGCCGGCTGGATGCGGTCGACCAGCTCGGTGGTCCGGTCCGAGATGCTGGCCAGGACCAGGCCGCCCGCCACCACGCAGCCGCAGACGACCAGGACGAAGGCGGCCAGGATCAGGTGGACCCAGTTCTGTACGGACAGCCGCGACCACCTGCCGGCCGGCTGTACAGCGGTGTCCGGTATCTCACTGCTCATGTGGGGTGTTTCTCCAGCCGAGGTGCAGGACGGCGACGTCGTCGGCGAGGCCCCCGTGGGGGGCCGCCGCCTCAGTGGCGCCCGCGACCAATGCGTCGATGAACGGGCGGGCGGCGAGCGGGGCCATGTCCCGGGCCATCCCGAGCAGTCCCTCCTCGCCCAGCCTGCTGTGGGGTCCGGTGCGCCCCTCGAAGAGGCCGTCGGTGAACAGGACGAGGGCGGCGCCGGGCGCGAGTTCCAGGTCGGTGACCGGCCACTGGCCGTGGCCCGGCAGCAGCCCGAGCGCCATCCCGCCCTCGGGCTCCACCCAGTCGACCTCCGTGCCGTGCCGGAGCAGCAGCCCGGGGTGGCCGGCCCGGATGACGCGGACGCGGTCGCCGCCGGGCGGAAAGGCCAGCGAGGTGACGGTCGCGAAGACATGGGGGTCGGAGCGCTCGGCGACCAGGATGGACTCCAGGAGCCCGAGCTGTTCCAGTGGGTCGGTGCCGCACAGGACGGCGGTGCGCCAGGCGACCCGCAGGCACACCCCGAGCGCCGCCTCCGCCGCGCCGTGCCCCGACACGTCACCGATGACCGCCCACACCGTGCCGTCCGACGTCTGGACCACGTCGTAGAAGTCACCGCTGAGCAGCCCGTGCGCCCGGCCCGGCTCGTAGCGGGCGACGGCCTGGAAGCTGTCGTCGTTCAGCAGGGGGACGGGCAGCAGGCCGCGTTCAAGGCGCGCGTTCTCCTGCGCCATCAGCTGGTTGGCGCGCAGTGCCGAGGCGGCCCGTTCCACCTGCTTGCGCTGGAGGGCGTAACGGATCGCGCGGGCGAGGGTCTGCGGGTCGAGCAGGCCCTTCATCAGGTAGTCCTGCGCGCCCGTCGCCACCGCGGCGAGCCCCGCGTCGGCCTCGGCCAGGCCGGTGAGCACCACGATCGCCGCGTCGGGGGACGTCTCGACGATCTGGGTGACGGCCCGCAGACCGTGCACGTCGGGCAGATGCAGGTCGAGGAGAACGCAGACGGGAGCCTGGTGCGACCGCAGGAAGGCCAACGCCTCGGACAGGGTCTTGCACCACGTCAGGGTCGGGTCCAGCTCACCGTCGGCGAGCATCTCCTCGACGAGCAGGGCGTCGCCGGCGTCGTCCTCGACCAGCAGGATGGTGCCGCTGACGTCCCACACGGAGTCGCGGTTCTCCGCCTCGGACGCCGCCTGGACCGGGAAGGCCCCTGGGACGGAAGGTCGGGCCGGGGCGCCCACGCGCATCTCAGCCACGTTTTCACTCTCTCCTTGCACCGAGCGGGCCGCCCGCCGGTGATGCGCAGCATATGTGAACGACGCCCGGCGATTTGCCGCCGGGCGTCGTTCACATCGTCTTCGGCCACACTCCGCCGGTGTGTGACCGATTCGAGAGGGTGGTTCGGCCCGGGTCCGGTTACGCTCGCGCGCGCCCGGGGCCGCGAGGCTCAGGCCTCCACGGACATCCCCGCCCGCAGCCGCTTGACGATACGGGCGAGCAGCCGGGACACGTGCATCTGCGAGACCCCGAGCTCCGCGCCGATCTGGGCCTGCGTCATCTCCTCGCCGAACCGCATCTGGACGATCCGGCGCTCGCGCTCGTCCAGCTGCTCCAGCAGGGGCGCCAGCGTGTGCAGGTTCTCGACGGTCTCCATGCCGGGGTCGGCCTCGCCGATCACATCGGCCAGCGACCGCTGCTCGTTGCCGGAGTCCGTCTCGGCGCTGGGGGTGTCGAGCGATCCCGCCGAGTACCCGTTGGCCGCGACCAGGCCCTCGATGATCTCCTCCTCGGACAGGTCGAGGTGGGCGGCAAGCTCGGCGACCGTCGGATCGCGGTCCAGCCGCGCCGACAGCGCCTCCTTCGCCTTCGCGAGATCGACCCGCAGCTCCTGGAGCCGGCGCGGCACGTGCACCGCCCAGGTGGTGTCCCGGAAGAAGCGCTTGATCTCGCCGACGATATAGGGGACGGCGAATGTGGCGAACTCCACCTCGCGCGACAGGTCGAAGCGGTCGATGGCCTTGATCAGACCGATGGTGCCCACCTGGATGATGTCCTCGGTGTCGTCACCGCCGCGGTTGCGGAACCGCGAGGCGGCGTACCGCACCAGCGAGAGATTCATCTCGATGAGGGTGTTGCGTGCGTACTGGTACTCGTGCGTGCCCTCCTCCAGCGTCTGCAGCTGGTCGAGGAACATCTTCGAGAGGGCCCGGGCGTCCTTGGGGGCGACCTTCCCGGTGTCCTCGATCCACGGCAGCTCCGCGGTGCCCGCACCGAGCGGTGCGCCGTCCTGCCGGGAGAGCGTGCACGCGTCGCCGAGGATTCCGTCGGTCTGCTCCGTCGTGGTCGCCATGATGTGTGGCCCCTCCTTGTCGCCAAGTGCTTCGCACACCGCTTGCCCCGGATCCGTGAGGCCATGCGTGTCCGGCACAAAACTTTTTCGCGCCTCTTCCGACCGGCCCCGCTCTCACCCGATCGGAGCAGCTCGCGGATCATGGCAAACTTGACCGAGCCCCACGCCCCCGGTGAGGCCGGCGGCACGAGCACAGAGGAACGGCGATGACGGTGACAGAGGACGGCCCCGAGATCGTGGCCGCGACCGAGACATTCGGTCCCGGTATCGACCCCGAGCGGCTCGCCGTCTGCCTGAGCGTGCTGGACGAACTCGACACCATCGAGTTCGACCACCCGGACGCCGTCGCGGTACGCCGGGCCACGGCCGGGGTCTACCGGACCGTGAAGCAGCGCCGCCGCCAGGAGCGCCGGGCCGCCAAGACCGCGCACGACAAGGCGGTGACCGAGGCCACCGCCACCGGCTCCGCCGAGCGCATCGACGACGAGACCCAGGGGGTCCTGCCGTCGTCGTCCGCCAGGACCGAGATCGCCGGCATCCTCCAGCGGCCCCGGTCCTGCTACGTGTGCAAGACGCGGTACGTCGAGGTCGACGCGTTCTACCACCAGCTCTGCCAGGACTGCGCCCGGGAGAACCGGGCCCGCCGCGACGCGCGCACCGACCTGACGGGCCGCCGGGCGCTGCTCACCGGCGGCCGCGCCAAGATCGGCATGTACATCGCGCTGCGGCTGCTCCGCGACGGGGCGCACACCACGATCACCACGCGCTTCCCCAACGACGCGATCCGCCGCTTCAAGGCGATGGAGGACAGCGACGAGTGGATCCACCGCCTGAAGATCGTCGGCATCGATCTGCGCGACCCGGCCCAGGTCGTCGCCCTCGCCGACTCGGTGGCCGCGGAGGGCCCGCTCGACATCCTGATCAACAACGCGGCGCAGACGGTACGCCGCTCCCAGCAGGCGTACAGCGAACTGCTGGCCGCCGAGTCCGCCCCGATGCCCGCCGGTGAGCTGCCCGCGGCCGAGGTCATCGGCACCTTCGGCAGTGGCAGCGTCGACCGGGTCGCCGCGCTGCCCGCCGCACGCAAGGAGCTGCTGACCGCGCAGGAGGTCACGGACCTGGCCCTGGTCAGCGGTTCGGCCTCGCCGGCCCGGATCGCCGCCGGCACCGCGATCGACGCGGGCGGTCTCGTCCCGGACCTGCACGACACCAACAGCTGGATCCAGACAGTCGACGAGGTCGAGCCGATCGAGCTGCTGGAAGTCCAGCTCTGCAACTCCACCGCGCCGTTCATCCTGATCAGCCGGCTCCGCCCGGCCATGGCGGCGACCGCGGCCAAGCACTCCTACGTGGTCAACGTCTCCGCGATGGAGGGCGTGTTCGGACGCGGCTACAAGGGCGCGGGGCACCCGCATACCAACATGGCCAAGGCCGCGCTGAACATGCTGACCCGCACCAGCGCCCAGGAGATGTTCGAGAAGGACGGCATCCTGATGACCGCCGTCGACACTGGCTGGATCACCGACGAGCGTCCGCACCCGGACAAGATGCGGCTGGCGGAGGAGGGCTTCCACGCCCCGCTCGACCTGGTCGACGGCGCCGCCCGGGTCTACGACCCCATCGTGCGCGGCGAGGCCGGCGAGGCGCTGTACGGATGCTTCCTGAAGGACTACGCCCCCGCCAACTGGTAGGGGAGCGGGGGCGGTCGCCCCGGAGTGCGGAGGCCCGGCAGGGATGATTTCCTGGCCGGGTCTTTTCCGTACGCGGTGGCTGAAAGTGACCCATGGCACACGATCCATCGAGCGCAGAAGCGCTCATTTGGTTACTCTGATGTGAACGGACGTCATCGAGGAGTCCACGAACCTTCCTCGACCGTCCTGGGACAGGCTTGTCAACCAAGTCGCCGTCCCGCCCCCGTACCCGGCGCCACCGCGACCGAACTGTTCCTGCCCCTGCCCCGCATGGGCGGCTGATTCCCGGCAATGAGAACCGGAGCGTCGGCGACGCCCGGGGCTACGCGACACGAAGGAGTGCGCGGTGACCACACCGGAATTGACGAAGCAAGAGGAGCGGCCTGCCGAACGGCACGGAAAGCCGGGACGCGGCAGCGACAAGCTCCAGAACATCGAGGTCTGGGCCAGGTCCGCGCCGATCCGCCTGGCCGGCTACGAGGACGACCTCGCCGAGCCGCACATCCTGCCCGGCATCGACTGATTCCTCGGACACGCGCTGTGGGCTCGGACGCGGCTGAGCGTGCCGCTCGCGGGCACAGCACAACGGCGCCACCGTGTTCA
>NZ_JBMNDO010000113.1:0-26081 GCF_052542855.1 Streptomyces sp. SAS_281 | reverse complement strand
CCCGGAAGCTCGTGCTTCCGGGGGCCCCTCACGCGTGGGCGGGTGTCAGCCGAGCGGCAGACCCTTGGTGAGCGCGTCGGTGGGCAGGCCGCCCTTGGCCGCCTTGGAGACGGTGCCGGTGGCCCCGCCCTTGGTGGCGCCGGAGACCTTCTTCGCGGCGGGGGCGGCCTTGCCGCCGACGTCGGTGAGCGTCTTGCCCGCCACCGGCAGCGCGGTGCCGACGAGCTTGCCGCCCGTCTCGGCCGCGGCGCCCGAGGCCGGCTTGGCGGCGCCTTCGACCGTCTTGCCGAGACCGGAACCCTCGACGCTGGTGAGGCCGCCGAGGTCCGGGGCCTGCGGGAGCTCCGCGGCACCCGCGGCACCGGCCGCACCGACCACGGGGGCCGCACCCGCCGCGATCAGCAGCGCGGTACGGGCGATCCGACGGGTCAGGGGGAGGGACATGATGCTCCTTCGACGGGAGGGGAATTCGGGCTGTCCGTGAGCCGGACGCCCTGACAACCGTCGTAGGGGCGGGTGAGGTTGCGGTGCGGGGACGTAAAGACTGGGCAATGCGTCGGATAATCCTCAGCGGAAGAACCCGGGCAAACGGTGCGTCGCGCGGTGGGCGGTGAAGCGTCACTGCCCTTGCGCGGCAAGGGGTACGGGAGCCGTCGAGGCGGTCGCCGAGCCGCCGCCCACGGGGCGCCCGGGGCGCACGACGGTACCCCCGTGCGGGTGACGGCCCGCACGCGTGGGCGGGCACCCCGAAGCGCCCTCAGCGCACGAGCCGCAGCCGCACCTCGTCCGTGTCCGACGCCTCGCGCCGCGACGCTTCGCGTTCCGTGTGCCAGCCGGAGCCGGCCGCCCAGACCCGGCCCCCGTACGCGACCTGGTCGATGCCCAGCGCCTCGGACTGCGCCACGGCCCAGTGCGCCAGCTCCCAGCCGCGCTGCGGTACGCCGTCCCGGTCCGCGCGGCGGTCCGCCCGCACCGGGACCGTGAGCGCGCCCGAGGAGGAGGGGCCCGCCGTGCCGGTGCCGGCCGGCAGCACGCCCCTGCCGAAGGTGTCCACCAGGGCCGCCCGCACCTTCGTCGCGTCGCCCGTGCCGGCGGTGGTCCGCGGTGGCTCGCAGTCCAGCGCGGCCGGTGTGCGGCCGGTCAGCGCGGCGGCCAGCACCGCCGCGTCCGGCTCGTGCTTCGCGTACGCCTGCGGGAAACCGCTGCGCTGGACGCGCTGCGCGGCCTCGGTCAGCGGCAGCCGCGAATAGCCCGGCACCTCGGCCAGGTGCTGGTAGAACTTCCCGGCCGCGTACACCGGGTCCATGACCTGCCGTGCGGTTCCCCAGCCCTGCGAGGGCCGCTGCTGGAACAGCCCGAGCGAGTCCCGGTCGCCGTGGTCGAGGTTGTGCAGCGCGGACTCCTGCAACGCCGTGGCCAGCGCGATGGTCACCGCGCGCTCCGGCATTCCGCGCCGGGTGCCGACCGCGGAGATCGTCGCGGCGTTCGCGGCCTGCTCGGGCGTCAGCCGGTACGAACCGTCCGCCGACCGCACCGTGCACTGGTCGGACCCGCGTCCGCCCGAAACGTACTGAACCGTCAGATAACCGGCCAGCGCCGCGAGCACGCCGAACGCGGCCGCGACCCGCAGCCGACGGCTGCGGCCGGGGCGCCGGGGAGCGGCGGAATCGGTCCTGGTCACGGGGCCACCGTACGACAGGCGCTAGGGTCGTAGCCATGGCCGAAAGCATGCTTGACCTCACCCTGGACGGGCCCGCCCTCACCGCCGCGCTCGTGGACTTCCCCTCGGTCAGCGGGGAGGAGAAGGACCTCGCCGACGCCATCGAGACGGCACTGCGCACACTGCCGCACCTGACCGTCGAGCGGTACGGGAACAACGTCGTGGCCATGACGAATCTCGGCCGTTCCGAACGCGTCATCCTGGCCGGGCACATCGACACCGTGCCGATCGCCGACAACGTGCCCTCGCGGCTCGACGCGGACGGCCTCCTCTGGGGCTGCGGCACCTCCGACATGAAGTCCGGAGTCGCCGTCCAGCTGCGCATCGCCGCCACCGTGCCGGAGCCGAACCGCGACCTCACCTTCGTCTTCTACGACCAGGAGGAGGTCGCCGCCCACCTCAACGGCCTCGGCCGGATCGCCGACGCCCACCCGGACTGGCTGAAGGGCGACTTCGCCATCCTGCTGGAGGGCTCGAACGGCGAGGTCGAGGGCGGCTGCCAGGGCACCCTGCGGGTCTTCCTCCACCTGGAGGGCGAGCGGGCGCACTCCGCGCGCAGCTGGATGGGGTCCAACGCCATCCACGCCGCCGCCCCGGTCCTCGCCCGCCTCGCCGCGTACGAGCCCCGGCGGCCGGTGATCGACGGCCTGGAGTACCACGAGGGCCTGAACGCCGTACGCATCGAGGGCGGCGTCGCCAACAACGTCATCCCCGACGCCTGCACGGTGGTCGTCAACTACCGTTACGCCCCCGACCTCGGCCAGGAAGAGGCCCTGGCCCACGTCCGCGAGGTCTTCGCGGACTGCGGCGTCGCGGAGTTCACGGTGGACGACCACTCCGGCGCGGCCATGCCCGGCCTCTCCCACCCGGCGGCCAAGGCGTTCATGGACGCGGTCGGCGGCGTCGCCCGGCCCAAGTTCGGCTGGACGGACGTGGCCCGCTTCGGCCCCCTCGGCGTCCCCGCGGTCAACTACGGCCCCGGCGACCCGGTCCTCGCCCACAAGCGCGACGAGCACGTCAAGGTCGAGCGCATCACCCACTGCGAGGACCGCCTGCGTTCCTGGCTCACCGCCTGACCCACGACCTGACCTCCCGGATTCCCCTGTCCGTAACCCGTGGCGATCTACGCTGGCGGGAGACGGAGGCGTCGCAGGGCGCCCCCGACGTCGGCGGAGGGAGCAGGTCATGGGCAACCGCGAGGATGCGCGCATTCCCGAGGGTGCGGAGATCCCCGAGGGCGCCGTACGGCCCGAGGAACAGCGCCTCGGCCCCGTACTGCGCCGCAGGGACCAGGTGCAGCCCGGCACGACCGATCAGCGGCTGCTGGATTCCGAGGACGACTCCGAGTGGGTGCACACCGACCCGTGGCGGGTGATGCGCATCCAGTCGGAGTTCGTCGAGGGCTTCGGCGCGCTCGCCGAACTGCCGAGCGCCATCAGCGTCTTCGGCTCGGCCCGCACACCCGCCGGTGCCCCGGAATACGAGGCGGGCGTACGGATCGGCAGAGCGCTGGTCGACGCGGGCTTCGCGGTCATCACCGGGGGCGGCCCGGGCGCGATGGAGGCGGCGAACCGGGGCGCGCGCGAGGCGAGCGGCATCTCGGTCGGCCTCGGCATCGAGCTGCCCTTCGAGTCCGGGCTGAACCCGCACGTCGACATCGGCGTCAACTTCCGCTACTTCTTCGTCCGCAAGACGATGTTCGTCAAGTACGCCCAGGGCTTCGTCGTCCTGCCCGGTGGCCTTGGCACCCTGGACGAGCTCTTCGAGGCACTGACCCTCGTCCAGACGGGCAAGGTCACCCGCTTCCCGATCGTCCTCTTCGGCACGGCCTACTGGGGCGGCCTGGTGGACTGGCTCCGCGACACGGTGGTGGCCCAGGGCAAGGCGTCGGAGAAGGACCTTCTGCTGTTCCACGTCACGGACGACGTGGACGAGGCGGTGGCGCTGGTGACGAAGGAAGTGGGGCGCTGAGGTGTTGCGGGGGCGCTGCCCCGCACCCCCGCTCCTCACGCGCCGGAGGGGCTCAATCGCCGCCCCGACGGCGTTCGAGGCGCGGGGCGCGGGGCGGCGCCCCGGTTTCGAGGGGCGGGCAGGAAGACAGGCCCGACGCACCCCGCCGACGCGCCCCTACGCCAGCCCCCTCCGCGCGACCGCCGGCGACCGCCACCCCGCGATCGACGCCACCATGTCCAGGACGTCCCGCGTCTCGGCCACCTCGTGCACCCGGTACACCCGCGCCCCCAGCCACGCGGACACCGCGGTCGTCGCCAGCGTCCCCAGCAACCGCTCCTTCACGGGCCGGTCCAGCGTCTCGCCCACGAAGTCCTTGTTGGAGAGCGAGACCAGCACCGGCCATCCCGTCTCCGCCATCTCGCCGAGCCGGCGCGTCGCCTCCAGCGAGTGGCGGGTGTTCTTCCCGAAGTCGTGACCGGGGTCGATCATGATCCCGTCGGGCCGGACCCCCAGGGACACGGCCCGCTCGGCCAGCCCCACGGTCACCCGCAGGATGTCGGCCAGCACGTCCTCGTACCCCACCCGGTGCGGCCGGGTCCGCGGCTCCGCCCCTCCGGCGTGCGTGCACACGAGCCCCGCCCCGTACCGCGCGGCGACCTCCGCGAGCTTCGGGTCCACGCCGCCCCACGCGTCGTTCAGCAGATCCGCCCCCGCCTCGCAGACCGCCTCGCCGACCTCGTGGCGCCAGGTGTCGACGCTGATGACCACGTCCGGGTGGAGCCGGCGCACCTCGGCGACGAACCCGACCGTGCGGCGGACCTCCTCCTCGGCGGTGACCTCCTCGCCGGGACCGGCCTTGACGCCACCGATGTCGATGATCGCCGCACCGTCGGCCACGGCCCGCTCGACCCGGGCAAGGGCCGGCTCGTCCTGGAAGGTGGCGCCCCGGTCGTAGAAGGAGTCCGGGGTGCGGTTCACGATCGCCATGACCACCTGCTCGTGCTCCCCGAATTCACGCCGCCCCAGCCGGAGCACACCGCTTGCCATCCGTGTCCCTTCCTGTGAATCCGCCCAGGCGGAAACCGCCGAGGCCAACAGCCGACACTAACCGTCAGTGCCGCATGGCACGATCGGACCCGGACGAATTCCGCTCCCGGGGAGATACGCGTGTTCTTGTTCTTGCTGCTGGCGATGGTGGTGGTGGTTGCCGCGGTCACCCTCGCGGTGGTCGGTGGAGGCAGAAGCGCCGTCCTGCAGGACGTGGCGCCCGAACAGCTGACGGACCCGCTGCCCGCGTCGCGCCCGGTCGGCCGCGCGGACGTCGAGGCGCTGCGGCTCCCCGTCGGCCTCCGGGGCTACCGGATGCCGGACGTGGACGACGCGCTCGGCCGGCTCGGCGCCGAGCTCGCCGAGCGGGACGCGCGGATCGCGGAGCTGGAGTCGGCGCTGGCCGGCGCGCAGGCGACCCGGACGGGCGGCCCCGACCTCCTCAAGGGCGGACAGGACCGGCCGCCGCGCCCCTGGCAGCCGCCCGGGACCGCCGGGCCGGCGGACGAGCCGCCGGCCCGCGACGAGGAGCCCGGCCGATGACCGGCGGGGCCGTGGCGGCGGCGGACGGCGGACTGCGCTGCCCCTGGGGCCTGTCCACCGAGGACTACCTCTGGTACCACGACACGGAGTGGGGCCGCCCGGTCCACGGCGACGACGCGTTGTTCGAGCGGCTGTGCCTGGAGGCGTTCCAGTCGGGTCTCTCCTGGCTGACGATCCTGCGCCGCCGCGAGGGCTTCCGCAGCGCGTTCGCCGGGTTCAGCATCCCGGCGGTCGCGGAGTTCACCGAGGCGGACCGGGAGCGGCTGCTGGCCGACGAGGGCATCATCCGCAACCGCGCGAAGGTCGACGCGACCATGGCCAACGCCCGGGTGCTGGCCGGCTGGGGCACCGGTGAGCTGGACGGCCTGATCTGGTCGTACGCCCCCGACCCGCTGAGCCGCCCGGCCCCGAAGACCCTCGGGGACGTACCGGCGGTCACCCCCGAATCCACGGCCCTGGCCAAGGAGCTGAAGAAGCGGGGGCTGCGGTTCATCGGACCGACCACGGCCTACGCCCTGATGCAGGCGTGCGGCCTGGTGGACGACCACCTCGCCGACTGCGTCTCCCGCCCCACCCCGGCCTGACACCCGCCCTACCGCCCCAGATACTTCGGCTTCTCCTTCGCGAGGAACGCCCGCACCGCGATCCCGTGGTCCTCGGACACGCCCGCCTTCGTCTGGAGCTCGTCCTCCTTCTCCAGAGCCTCGGCCAGGGTGTGACCGGCGCCGAAGGCGAGCGACTCCTTGATCGCCGCGTAGGCGACGGTCGGCCCGTCGGCCAGGGCACGGGCCACGGCGGCCGCCTCGGCGGCCAGTTCGGCGGCGGGCACCAGCTTGTTGACGATGCCCAGCTCGTGGGCGTCCCGCGCGGAGATGGAGCGCGGGAAGAGCAGCAGGTCGGCGGCGCGGCTCTGGCCGATGAGCCGGGGCAGCGTCCAGGAGACGCCCGAGTCGGCGGTGAGGGCGACCCCGGCGAACGAGGTGTTGAAGGAGGCGGTGTCGGCGGCCACCCGGTAGTCGCAGGCGAGCGCGAAGCCGAAGCCCGCGCCGGCGGCGGCGCCGTTGATCCCGGCCACGACCGGCTTCGGCATCTCGGTGAGCGCCCGCACGATGGGGTTGTAGTGCTCCTGCACCGTGCTGAGCGCGTTGCCCTCGCCCGCCGCCTCGGTCTCCGCGAGCTTGGACAGGTGCTCCTTGAGGTCCTGCCCCACGCAGAAGGCTCGTTCCCCGGCCGCCGTGAGCAGCACCGCACGTACGCCGCTGTCGGCGGCGGCGGACCGCAGGGCGTCGCGGAGGGCGACCTTGGCGGCGGTGTTCATGGCGTTCATCGCGCCGGGGCGGTCGATCGTGATCGTCGCGAGTCCGTCGCTGATGTCGTACCGCACCACGTCGTTGTGATCGGCCATGTGAGGGGTCCCCTTTGTGTGTCGTTCACCTGCGTCTCCACGCAAGCATGGCCGACTTCGCCGAAGGCGGATATGTGACCTGCGTCAAACATTTCCGCGCTGCGGAGGGGCCCAAGGGGCCGGAGTATCCCAGTGAGGTCCCCGAATTGGGTGGTTTTGAGTGAGCGCGTTGCCCAAGAGATGCAGAGCGATGTTGGTCATCAAGGCCGGTGATGCGGGATAATGGCGTGGAAGCACTGTGTTCGATGCCGGTGAGGCAGCGCCTGTCATGGGGCCGCCGGTTGCGATGAGCTGGTTTCAGGAAGGGGAACGAGCATGGCGGCCATGAAGCCGCGGACGGGCGACGGCCCGCTCGAGGTGACAAAGGAGGGGCGGGGCATCGTCATGCGAGTTCCGCTCGAAGGCGGCGGTCGGCTTGTCGTGGAGCTGACGCCGGACGAGGCCGATGCCCTCGGCGACGCCCTCAAGCAGGTCGTCGGCTGAGCAGACGCTCATAACTTCACCGCTGCCCCGGCATGGTTCCCGTGCCGGGGCAGCGGTGCGTCCGGAGCCGGTACGGTCACGGGGCGGGCGCGCGTACGCCTCAGCCGCGCCGGACCGCGCAGAGCAGACCGTCGCCCACCGGCAGCAGCGTCGCCATCAGCTCCTGGCTCTCGCGGACCGCGCGCAGCAGCTCCCGCACGCGCAGCACCTCCGCGGGCTGGGCGGCCGAGTCGACCGTACGGCCGTCCGCGAAGACGCCCTCGAAGCAGACGAGCCCCCCAGGTCGCAGCAGGCGCAACGATTCAGCGAGACAGTCCAGGCTCTCCATGCGGTCGCCGTCGCAGAACACGAGGTCGTAGCCGCCGTCCGCGAGGCGGGGGAGCACATCCAGGGCGCGCCCGGGGATGAAGCGGGACCGGTTGGCCGCGAAGCCCGCGGCGCGGAACGCCTCCCGGGCGAACTGCTGGCGCTCGGGCTCCGGGTCGACCGTGGTCAGCACCCCGTCCGGCCGCATCCCGTGCAGCAGATAGATGCCGGACACGCCGGTGCCGGTACCGATTTCCGCGACGGCCTTGGCGTCCGTGGTGGCAGCGAGCAGGCGCAGGGCGGCCCCGGTGCCTGGCGAGACCGAGCGGAGCCCTGCCTCGCGGGCCCGGTCCCGGGCCCAGCGCAGTGCTTCGTCCTCGGCGACAAAGGCGTCGGCGAACGCCCAGCTCGTCTGCCGGTTGGCGGTGATGGCCCTCTCCTGTCCCCTTAGTTGGCGCAACGGTGACTGTATCCGCTGGACCCGGGAACCCGCAGATGGGACCGGGCGTTGTCCAAAGGTGGGGAGAAGCCCGGGAACGAGGCCCGCCGGTCGGGTCCGTGGCACGGGTGAGCTTCCGGGGACATCCCCGGCCCCAGCTGGGAAAAAGGCTTATCCGGAGCTAACGGGCGAGGTGGTTATGGTAGGGGCTCGACTGGACACCACCAGAGCCGATAGGGGAGGTGCGGCTGCGCCTGTGGATCGGGGAGGAGTGCTGCGGCGCTTTCTCAGGTCGGCGGGTGAGCCGAAATCCGTGACCGACATTGCTGACCGTTCTTCCAAAGACTCCGCACCGACCGCGACCTTCGCCTCCGATGCGGAATCCCAGGCGTGGACCCCGCCCACATGGGAAGAGATCGTCAGCACGCACAGCGGCCGCGTCTACCGCCTTGCCTACCGGCTGACGGGAAACCAGCACGACGCGGAGGACCTCACGCAGGAGGTCTTCGTCCGTGTCTTCCGTTCGCTGTCGACCTACACGCCCGGCACCTTCGAGGGCTGGCTGCACCGGATCACGACCAATCTCTTCCTGGACATGGTCCGCCGCAAGCAGCGCATCCGCTTCGACTCCCTCGGGGACGACGCCGCCGAGCGGCTGCCCAGCCGTGAGCCGTCGCCCCAGCAGGTCTTCAACGACACCCACTTCGACGCCGACGTCCAGCAGGCGCTGGACACCCTCGCGCCCGAATTCCGGGCCGCCGTCGTCCTCTGCGACATCGAGGGCCTTTCGTACGAGGAGATCGCGGCGACGCTCGGCGTGAAGCTGGGCACCGTGCGCAGCCGCATCCACCGCGGACGCTCCCACCTGCGCAAGGCGCTGCGGCACCGCTCGCCCGAGGCGCGCGCCGAGCAGCGCTCGCTCGCGGGCGCGGGTGTCTTCCTGGCCGGGGAGGGCGGCACGGCGTGAGTGGTACGGATCCGACCCCCGCGGAACAACACCTGGGGGACCGCCTCGCCGCGCTCGTCGACGGCGAGCTGAAGCACGACGCCCGCGACCGGGTGCTCGCCCATCTCGCGACCTGCGCCAAATGCGCGGCCGAGGCGGCAGCCCAGCGCCGCCTGAAGGACGTGTTCGCGCAGGCCGCCCAGCCCTCGCCCTCCGAAGGCTTCCTGGCCCGTCTCCAGGGGCTTCCGGGCGGACCCCCCGGGGGTGACGACGACCGGCAGGGAAGACCCGAGGGCGCCTCCGGGCGGTTCGGTGACGGGCTCTTCCCGGGGACGCGCCCACCGGGCGGCCGGGCAGACCTCACCACCGCCCCCGTGGACGGCTTCGGCTACCTCCCCGCAGTCCACGGCGGGGCCACGGCGCTGCCTCCGGCCGGTGCGGGCTTCCGCATCCACGAGGTGGGGCGCGAGGGCGACCGCTCCCCGTGGCGGGGCCGCCGCTTCGCCTTCGCCGCCGCCAGCGCCGTCTCGCTGGCGGCCATCGCGCTCGGCGGCGCCCTCCCGACGAGCACCGGCGAGACCCCGACCCGCGCCTCCGGCCCGGGCAACAGCGTGGTCCCGGCCGGGTCCGACGCACGGACCGGCGGAGCCCTGCTCTCCGGCCGGCGGAACGGGGTGGGCCTGGGCACGCGCTCCGCGTCCGGCCAGGCGGGCCGCTCGGTCTCCCTCGCGGTGAACACGGTCTCGGCGGGGTTCGCCGCTCCGTCGCTGCTGGGCTCCGGCCGTCTCTCCGGCAATCCGTACGGGCTGGGTCTCCGCTCCGACACGTCCGCGACAAGCCCCGGCGGGGCCGGTTCGCTGCGGGGCCGCACCCTGGGCGGCGGGCTCGACCCCTTCCCGCCCACCCCCACCCCGCAGGCCACCCCGCAGCCCTCCCTGCCGCCCGCCTCCGCCGCCGCGAAACCGGCTTCCGCCGGCCACGGGCTGCCCCTCTCGCCCCGCCGCTGATCCCGCACCCCGTACGGGCTG
Organism: Streptomyces sp. SAS_281; assembly: GCF_052542855.1. Taxonomy (NCBI): domain Bacteria; kingdom Bacillati; phylum Actinomycetota; class Actinomycetes; order Kitasatosporales; family Streptomycetaceae; genus Streptomyces; species Streptomyces sp. SAS_281. Next base: position 16,211 of record NZ_JBMNDO010000113.1, on the reverse strand, counting down.
CGCAGCCCCGGCCCAAACCTGGTTGAATTCCGGCAGGATTTTCGGGAGGGACGCCCCGGCGGGGCGTGCGGAGGGCCGGTTGCGGCAGTTCGGGGAGAACATGGACGACGGGAAGCCGGCCGAGCCCGGGGCGAAGTGGTGGAGCCGGCCCACACCGGGGAGCGCCGCGCAACCGGAGCCTCCCGTCGAGGACGCGGTGCCGGATCCGCAGACCCCGGCCCCGGCCCCGGCTTCGGGCGAGGCACCGGCTCCGGGCGAGGCCCCGGCTCCGGGCGACGCCCCGGACGCCGTCGCGGTGCCGGTGGCGGCCGAGCCCCCGACATCCCCCGAGGCCCACGACACCGCCCGCCGCGCCGGGCAGCCGCTGCACGAGCCCGACCCGTACGGCACCCCGCCCTACGGCGGCCCCGGACCGTGGGCGCCCGCCCCTCCCGTACAGCGTCCGACGCCCGCGCACGGCACCCCCGTACCCCCGCCGTACGCGGGGACGAACGGCGCGGGGATATCCGTCGCACCGGACCACACCGCGACCCGGACCTTCCCGCCCCCGGCACCGCCCCAGCACCCGCAGGAAGCCCCGCACGCGCCGTCCCCGCACCCGCAGGAAGCCGCGCACGCGCCGGCCCCGCAGTGGCAGAGCTACGACCCCTGGGGTGCGCCCCGGCAGCCCCTCGTCACCCAGCCAGGTCCCCCGCTCCCCGACGGCCGGCGGAAGAACCGGCGCGGCGCGCTGCTGATCGGCGCGCTGCTCCTCGCCCTGGTCGCGGGCGGCATCGGCGGCGGCATAGGCGCGTACATAGAACGCAACGGCGGCCTCACCAGCATCGAGCTGCCCCAGGACGAGCGGGACGGCGGCGGGCGCGCCCCGGACAGCGTGGCCGGTATCGCGGCCAGCGCCCTGCCCAGCGTGGTCACCCTGCACGTCAGCGGCGCCACCGAGGCCGGCACCGGCACCGGCTTCGTCCTCGACGACCGGGGCCACATCCTCACCAACAACCACGTGGTCGCCCCGGCCGGTTCGTCCGGCGAGATCACCGTCACGTTCAGCGGGGGCGAGACCGCGACCGCCGAGGTCGTCGGCAAGGACAGCGGTTACGACCTGGCCGTGGTGAAGGTGAGCGGCGTATCCGGACTGAAGCCGCTCCCGCTGGGCAACTCCGACAACGTCCGCGTCGGCGACCCGGTCGTGGCCATCGGCGCGCCGTTCGACCTGTCCAACACCGTCACCTCCGGCATCATCAGCGCCAAGGACCGCCCGATCACCGCGGGCGGCGAGAAGGGCGACGGCAGCGACGTCAGCTACGTCAACGCGCTCCAGACCGACGCCCCGATCAACCCGGGCAACTCCGGCGGCCCGCTGGTCGACACCGACGCCCATGTCATCGGCATCAACAGCGCCATCCGTGCCGCCGACAGCAGCTCGGCCGGCGAGGGCGGGCAGGCCGGGTCCATCGGCCTCGGCTTCGCCATCCCGATCAACCAGGGCAAGCAGGTCGCCGAGGAACTGATCAACACCGGCAAGGCGACCCACCCGGTGATCGGCGTCACGCTCGACATGAAGTACAACGGTGACGGGGCGAAGGTCGGCGGGAGCAAGCAGGGCTCCTCGCCCGTCACGGCGGGCGGCCCGGCCGACAAGGCCGGCATCGAGGCGGACGACGTCATCACCGAGGTGGACGGCAAGCGGGTGCACAGCGGCGAGGAGCTCATCGTCAAGATCCGCTCGCACCGGCCGGGCGACCGGCTGGAGCTGACCGTGACCCGCGGTGGTAAAGACCTGTCCATAACTTTGACGCTGGGCTCGGCAACCGGCACGTGACGGCCACGGGAAGCTACCGTCCGGACAGATTCGCCGGGTACCGTGTTGGATGTCCGGACCTCATCCGAGCTGGTCGCGGAGAAGACGAGGAGCCGCAAGGTGTTCAACGACATAGGTGCACTCGAGCTGCTGGCGCTCGCGATCCTCGGCGTGCTCGTCTTCGGCCCGGAAAAGCTCCCCAAGGTCATCCAGGACGCCTCCCGCTTCATCCGCAAGATCCGTGAGTTCTCGGAGAGCGCCAAGGAGGACATCCGCACGGAGCTGGGCCCGGAGTTCAAGGACTTCGAGTTCGAGGACCTCAACCCCAAGACGTTCGTCCGCAAGCAGCTCATGGACGGCAACGACGACCTGGGGCTGAAGGAGATCCGCGAGAGCTTCGACCTGCGCAAGGAGATCACCGAGGTCACCGACGCGGTGAACGGGCGCGGCACCGCGTCCGTCGAGGCGAAGACCGGCGTGTCGGGCGGTGCCTCGGTCACGGCGGCGAACGGCTCGAAGGGCGCTCCGGACCTGCTCAAGAAGGGCGAGCAGCCGCCGAAGGACACTCCGCCGCCGTTCGACGCGGACGCCACCTGAGGGCTGCCAATCCCGGGTCCTCCGGACGGTATGGCTATCCTCCATCTGTCCGGTTGTGAGGACGCCCGCGGGGGGCGGGCCGCTCCGGACCCTGAGGATCGAGGAGGCGGCCGGGCTGATGGAGACGACGAGTCGGGTGGGCGCACAGGACGCGCCGGACACGGTGGAGGCGGTACCGGCGGCCCGGCTCATGGTGGTCGACGGCTACCTGAAGGCCCCGTTCCCCTGGTACGCGCTGGACGAGGCGTTCACCGGCCCGCGCCGGCTGATGCCGCTGGGCACCGCCGCCGACGGCGAGGTGCAGCACGGCTCCATCGGACACGGCGACGAACCGCTGGTCCGGGGCGACTCGGGCGCCGACAAGCAGCGGTTCGCTGTGGTGGTGACCGTCGCCAGCAGCCCCGTACGGCGCAGTGGTGACGGCACCGGGGTCCTGGAGGCGACGACGGTGTCCTCCGCGGCCTGGCTGGCCGGCTCCGGGCTGCTGTCCTGCACCTGGCCCCCGCAGCTCGACCACACCCTGCGCGACGACTGGCTGGACCAGCAGACGGAGACCGCGTTCGAGCTCGCCGACGATCTGGAGGGCCCCGCCTGGTCGGCGCTCTCCCTGCCGGTCGACGGCGTCCCGGTCCCCTTCCACTACCGCGAGTCCGAGTTCGGCTGGGTGCTGGCCGGCTCCGCGCCGGGCGGGGTGCACATCGGCGCCTACGGGCGCGGGATGAGCGCGTACGGGCTGGGCTTCTCGGTGGTCAAGGACATCCAGGCGTACGCCTGACGCACACGACAACGGGGAAGGCCGGGACCCTCGGGCCCCGCGGCCTTCCCCGTGTCCGTGCGCGCGTCAGAACTTGTTGCGCGGGGTGATCCCCAGCGACATGCCCGACAGGCCGCGCTGACGGCCGCTCAGCTTGCCCGCGATGGTGCGCAGCGCCTTGCCGGCGGGGGAGTCGGGGTCGGAGAGCACGACGGGCTTGCCCTCGTCGCCGCCCTCGCGCAGCCGTACGTCGATCGGGATCGCACCCAGCACCGGCACCTCGGCGCCGATCGTCTTCGTCAGGCCCTCGGCGACCTTCGCGCCGCCGCCCGAGCCGAAGACGTCGACCATCTCGTCGCAGTGCGGGCACGGCATGCCCGACATGTTCTCGACGACGCCGACGATCTTCTGGTGGGTCTGCACGGCGATCGAACCGGCCCGCTCGGCCACCTCGGCGGCGGCCTGCTGCGGGGTCGTGACGACCAGGATCTCCGCGTTCGGCACCAGCTGGGCCACCGAGATCGCGATGTCGCCGGTGCCCGGCGGCAGGTCGAGCAGCAGGACGTCCAGGTCGCCCCAGAAGACATCGGCCAGGAACTGCTGGAGCGCGCGGTGCAGCATCGGGCCGCGCCACACCACCGGGGCGTTGCCCGGGGTGAACATGCCGATGGAGATGACCTTCACGCCGTGCGAGGACGGCGGCATGATCATGTTCTCGACCTGGGTCGGCCTGCCGTCCACGCCGAGCATCCGGGGAACGCTGTGACCGTAGATGTCCGCGTCCACGACGCCGACCTTCAGCCCGTCCGCCGCCATCGCCGCGGCCAGGTTCACCGTCACCGAGGACTTGCCGACGCCGCCCTTGCCGGAGGCGACCGCGTACACCCGGGTCAGCGAGCCGGGCTTCGCGAACGGCACCTCGCGCTCCGCCGTGCCGCCGCGCAGCGAGGCGGCGAGGTCCTTGCGCTGCTCGTCGCTCATCACGTCGAGGGTGACGTCGACCCGCGAGACGCCCTCGACACCGGCCACCGCGTCGGTCACGTTCCGGGTGATCGTCTCGCGCATCGGACAGCCGGAGACGGTGAGGTACACCGTGACAGCGACCACACCGTCAGGATCGATGTCGACCGATTTCACCATGCCCAGCTCGGTGATCGGACGGTGGATCTCGGGGTCGTTCACTGTCGCCAGTGCCTCAAGCACCGCGTCTTCCGTAGCCATACGGACGATGGTACGGCGCCGCTCGCTACGCGTGGGTAGCCCCGTCAGCGGTCTTCGTCACTCTCGGCCGACAGCAGCGCCCGGCGGTCGTCCAGGTCCTTCACCAGGTCCTCCAGCTCGGAGCGGATCCAGTCCCGGGTGGCGACCTCGCCGAGGCCCATCCGTAGCGCCGCGATCTCCCTGGTCAGGTACTCGGTGTCGGCGATGGAGCGCTCGTTCTGCTTCCGGTCCTGCTCGTGCGTGACCCGGTCCCGGTCGTCCTGCCTGTTCTGCGCGAGCAGGATCAGCGGAGCCGCGTACGACGCCTGGAGCGACAGCATCAGGGTCAGGAAGATGAACGGGTACTGGTCGAACCTCAGGTGCTCGGGCGCGAAGATGTTCCACGCCACCCACACGATGATGATCAGCGTCATCCAGACGATGAACCGGCCGGTGCCCAGGAAGCGCGCGATGCGCTCCGAGAACCGGCCGAACGCCTCGGGGTCGTACTCCGGAAGCAGCCGCCGGCGCGGCGCCTTCGGCTGGTCGAGCCGGTTCCTCGGCGTACGGGTCAGCGCCGTCGAGCCGTTCGACGCGCGGGCGCGGTCGTCACCGGTCACGGAGCACCCCCTCGCGGCTGAGGAAGTCCCTCTCCCGCCAGTCCTCCGGCAGCAGGTGGTCCAGCACGTCGTCCACGGTCACCGCGCCCAGCAGCGAACCGCTCTCGTCCACCACCGGCACCGACACCAGGTTGTACGCGGCCAGATAGCTGGTCACCACCGACAGCGGGGTGTCCGGCGGCAGCGGCACCAGGTCGCTGTCCAGGAGCGAGCTGACCAGGGTGAACGGCGGGTCGCGCAGCAGTCGCTGGAAGTGCACCGTGCCCAGGTACTTGCCCGTCGGCGTCTCGTCCGGCGACCGGCACACGTACACCTGCGCGGCGAGCGCCGGTGACAGGTCGGACTGGCGCACCCGGGCGAGCGCGTCGGCGACCGTGGCGTCCGGGCGCAGGATGACCGGCTCCGTCGTCATGAGGCCGCCCGCGGTGCGTTCCTCGTACGACATCAGCCGCCGTACGTCCGCCGCGTCGCCCGGGCGCATCAGCGTCAGCAGCCGCTCCTTGTCCTCCTCGGGCAGCTCGGAGAGCAGGTCGGCCGCGTCGTCCGGGTCCATCGCCTCCAGGACGTCCGCCGCGCGCTCCTCCTGGAGCTTGCCGATGATCTCGACCTGGTCGTCCTCGGGCAGCTCCTCCAGGACGTCGGCGAGCCGGTCGTCGTCCAGCGCCGCGGCGACCTCCGCCCGGCGCTTCGGGGTCAGGTGGTGCAACGCGTTGGCGACGTCGGCGGGGCGCAGCTTCTCGAACGTGGCCACCAGGGACTCGGCGCCCTGCCCGTGCTCCTCCAGCGAGAAACCCTTCACCGCCGACCATTCGACGGTCAGGGTCTCGCCCTTGCGGCGCAGCGCCCCGCCCCGGCCCTTGCGGACGAAGTACTTGTCGATCTCCCAGTCCCGGCGGGCGGGCAGCTGCTGGATGGCCACGTCCAGGACGGTCACCTCCTCGTCCGTCTCCACCAGGCGCACCCGGCGGTCGAGGAACTCGCCGAGCACCAGGCGTTCGGTGGGCCGCTGCTCGAAGCGCCGCATGTTGACCACGCCCGTGGTGATCACCTGCCCCGACTCCACGCCCGTCACCCGGGTCATCGGCAGGAAGATCCGCCGCCGGCTCACCACCTCGACCACCATGCCGAGCAGCCGGGGCGGCCGGCCGCCGACACGGAGCATCGCGACCAGGTCGCGGACGCGCCCCACCTGGTCGCCGTTGGGGTCGAAGACCGGCACACCGGACAGGTGCGAGACGAACACCCGGGGCGTCACCGGTGTCATCCCCGCTCCTCCTCGCTCACCACGAACGGCCTCCGGCCGCCCGCTTCCGACAGTTATTGCACTGTTATGACGTGATCAGGCTAGCCCGTACGGTCGCGGACCGCCCCGGCTGGCCGTCCGTACGGCTCCGGGTCCGATGGCGTAGGCCACCCGGGTACGCTGCCGTCTGCCACCCCCCACCATGGATACGAGAGGCAGTGCGCCTGTGACCTCTTCCGCCCCGGCCGTACGGACCCGCCGCCGGAACGCATCCCTCGCCGTCGCGCTCTGCGCGGGGCTGACCGCGGCGCTGACCGCGTGCGGGGGCGAGGACCCGGACGAGGGGACCAACGGCGTCGGCAAGCTCTCCGCGCCGGAGATCGAGAAGAGGGCGCAGACCGCGGCGGACTCCGCCGACGCGGTGCGGCTCGCCGGGACGCTGGTCAGCAAGGGCGGCACCTACACGATCGACATGCGGCTCAAGGACAAGGGCGGCGCGGGCTCCGTCACCTCGAAGAACAGCACCTTCACGCTGCTGCGAATCGGTGACGAGCTCTATCTCAAGGCCGACGCCGGTTTCTGGAGCCACGACGACGAGGGCAAGGCGGACACCGGCGAGGGCGGCACTGCGGCGGCCGGCAAGCTGGAGAACAAGTACGTCAAGGTCCCCGAGGGCGACCCCACGTACAAGCAGCTGAGCGGCTTCACCGACAAGAAGGTGCTGCTCGACGGGATGCTCACGCTGCACGGCAAGCTCACCAAGGGCGGCCGCGACAAGGTGGCCGGGGTGCGCACGGTACGGATCATGGGCGGCGAGGGCGCGGGCGGCGCGCTCGACGTGGCGCTGGAGGGCAAGCCGTATCCGCTGCGCTTCGCCCGGGGCGGCGGCGGAGGCGTGATCACGCTCGCCGACTGGGGCAAGGACTTCACGCTGAAGGCCCCCGCGAAGGACGAGACCGTCGACTACGGCAAGCAGCTCCCGAAGACCTCGTCCTGAGGGGCCTCGCGCTACGCGCGCAGTGAGCGCTTCAGCAGGCGCGGCAGGCCCGCCGGGACCGGCAGCCGGGTCGTCGCCGTCGTGGGCAGCGGCGCGGCCGCCCCGGAGGTCTCGGGCAGCTCGGTGCGCGCGTCGAGGGGCGTGAGCCGGACGACCCGGCACTCGCGGGCCCAGCGCTCCACCATCCGCTCCGCGTCCGGCGCGTTCAGCCGCTTGCCCTTCAGCTCGGCGACGGCGGCCTCCCACTCCTCGGAGTGCGGGGCGAGCACGGTGACCGAGGCGGACCAGGCGACGACGCGGCCGCCCTTGTCCTTGCTGCGGACGGTGACCTCTGCGGTGGCGCCCTCGGTGAGCCCGGCCGGGAGCGGCTGCTCGCCGGGGCCGTCGCCGACGAGGTGGGCGGCGCCCTCGTGCCATACGTGCCACAGCGCCCGGGCCGCGCCGGTGGAGCGCACCCAGACGAGGCCCGACTTCTTCGTGGCCTCCTCGACGAGGGCCGGCCCGAGCAGCGTGTCAGCAGCAGTCATGGGTGAGAGCTTAATGGGGCGCTCAGAGCCAGCCGTTGCGCTTGAGCATGCGGTGGATGGAGAAGCAGACCACGCCGATGAAGCCCATGACCATCGGATAGCCGTACGTCCAGCCCAGTTCCGGCATGTGCTTGAAGTTCATGCCGTAGACCCCGCAGATCATCGTCGGCACGGCGACGATCGCCGCCCAGGACGTGATCTTGCGCATGTCCTCGTTCTGCGCGACGGTCGCCTGCGCCAGGTTGGCCTGGAGGATGGAGTTCAGCAGTTCGTCGAAGCCGATGACCTCTTCCTGGACCCGCACCAGGTGGTCGGCGACGTCCCGGAAGTACTTCTGGATGTCGGGGTCGATCAGCCGCATGGGCCGTTCGCTCAACAGCTGCATCGGGCGCAGCAGCGGGGAGACGGCCCGCTTGAACTCCAGCACCTCGCGCTTGAGCTGGTAGATCCGCCCGGCGTCCGAGCCGCGCGCGCTTCCCTTGTCCGGCGTGGAGAAGACCTCGATCTCCACCTCGTCGATGTCGTCCTGCACCGCGCCCGCCACCGCGATGTAGCCGTCGACCACGTGGTCGGCGAGGGAGTGCAGCACGGCGGAGGGGCCCTTGGCCAGCAGCTCGGGGTCGTCCTCCAGACGGTGGCGCAGGGCGCGCAGCGAGCCGTGGCCGCCGTGCCGCACGGTGATGACGAAGTCCCGGCCGGTGAAGCACATGACCTCGCCGGTCTCCACGACCTCGCTGGTCGCGGTCAGTTCGGCGTGCTCGACGTAGTGGATGGTCTTGAAGACGGTGAACAGCGTGTCGTCGTAGCGCTCCAGCTTCGGGCGCTGGTGGGCGTGGACCGCGTCCTCCACGGCCAGCGGGTGCAGCCCGAACTCCCGGGCGATGCCGGCGAATTCCTCCTCGGTCGGCTCGTGCAGCCCGATCCAGGCGAAGCCGCCCTGCTCCCGGACCCGCAGCATCGCCTCGCGGGCGGTGCGGCAGGTGCCGTCCACCTCGGCGAGCCGGCGGCCGTCGCGGTAGACCGCGCAGTCGACCACGGCGCTGGAGGCGGACGGGTCGCGGGTGTTGTCGTAGCTGTTGTGCAGGGGGGTGCTCTTGCGCAGGGAGGGGCGCACGACGGCGCGCAGGTCACGGATCATCGACATGGCTGGCTCCTTCACGGAGGGCCGTCGTCGGGGGGCCTGGAACAGCCCGGAATGGGGACGTGGACTCACATCCGCAAAGCGGGCGGCACCGCGGCGGCACGATGACGGCGTTCGCTACAGACAGGTGAAAGGCTGTGCTCTTCCGTCGTGCGACATGCCAGCGCCCCGACCGGGTGTCAGATCACACGGAGGGGCGTCCGGCGGAAGAGCGGTTGGTACTGCACGATCGACTCGGATCCACCGCAGCCCCACCTCCTCCTGCCGGTCCCCCGTGGGGGATGACGTAGCGCCGGGACTTGAGAGCGACGCTTCAGCGTGCTGTCCCGGGCCGACACCCCAGGCTAGCAGCCGGTACAGGGCCAATCCCTTACTTTGCCCGTTCCATACGCGACCTATGCTCGCGGCATGGCAGAAATTCTTGCTCTGGTCGAGGCACGTCTGCGGACGGCCCTGGGTGAACCGGACGCACGTGCGGCAGTGACGTTTCTCGGGACTGACCGGATCGAGGTGCTCCGGTTCATCGACGGAGACATCGTGCGGTACGCCACGCTCGGCATGTCCGCTCAGCCGATGTCCGACCCGACGGCCGTCGTGGCCGACCCGCTGAAGGGTCCGCGCGCCGAACTGGTCCTGTCGGTACGGGGCGGTCTGGCCGACACCGACCAGGTGCTGCGCAAGCTCGCGGTGCTCGCGGCCTCGCCCCAGGTGGAAGGCCTGGTCGTGGCGCCCGGCGCCTCGCTGGACGTCGGCGAACCGCTGTGGCCGGGCGCGCCGTTCACCTCGGTGCTCGTCGCGGAGAGCGGGGGGCTGGTGGAGGATCTGGAACTGGACGAAGCCGTGCTGAGCGGCAGCTCCGTGGGGGATGGCGGCCGGGAGACGGGCGGGCCGCTGGATCCGGTGCGCTTTCTGCCCTTGCTGCCGATGACGCAGAACGAGGCCGCCTGGAAGCGGGTCCGGGGTGCGCAGGAGCTCCAGGAGAAATGGCTGTCGCAGGGGACCGACCTGCGCGATCCCCTGCGACGTTCCGTGGACCTGGACTGACGGCCTCAGTTGGCGAAGACCGTGACGCCGTCCTCCGTGGCGTGCTTCGGCTCCAGTTCCTCCGCCTCGTGGCTCAGCGCGGAGCGCCGTACCCAGACCACGACCGCACCGATCACCGAGGCGACGGCGGCGACCACGAACGGGATGTGGATGTTGCTCCACTCCTCGATCTTCGGGGCCAGGTAGGGCGCCGCGGCCGCGGCGAACCAGCGGACGAAGTTGTAGCCCGCGCTGGCCACCGGGCGCGGCGCGTCCGAGACGCCGAGCGCCAGCTCGGTGTACACGGTGTTGTTCATGCCGATCAGGGCGCCGGACACGATGGTGCAGACGATGGCCGTGGTGTGGCTGCCGTAGCCGAGTACCACCAGGTCGGCGGCGAGCAGCACCAGCGAGGCGCCGAGCACCTTGAGCGAGCCGAACCGCTGCTGGAGCCGGGGCGCGACGAGCACCGAGAACACCGCGAGCAGCAGGCCCCAGGCGAAGAAGACGGCACCGGACTTGTACGGCGTCATGTTCAGCACGAACGGGGTGAACGCCAGGATCGTGAAGAACGCGTAGTTGTAGAAGAACGCGGACGCCGCGACGGAGGCGAGCCCGCCGTGGCCGAGCGCCTTGACCGGGTCGAGCAGTGACGTCTTACGGGCCGGCCTGGGCTGCTCCTTCAGGAACGCCGTGATGCAGACGAAGCCGATCGCCATCAGCGCGGCCGTCCCGAAGAAGGGGTAGCGCCAGCTGGCGTCCCCGAGCAGCGCGCCGAGCAGTGGCCCGCACGCCATGCCGAGGCCGAGCGCCGACTCGTACAGCAGGATCGCAGCCGAGCTGCCGCCGGCCGCCGCGCCGACGATCACCGCGAGCGCGGTCGAGACGAACAGCGCGTTGCCCAGGCCCCAGCCGGCCCGGAACCCGACCAGCTCCCCGACGGACGAGGAGGTGCCGGAGAGCGCGGCGAAGACCACCACGAGCGCCAGCCCGGCCAGCAGGGTCTTGCGGCCGCCGATGCGGCTGGAGACGAAGCCGGTCACGAGCATCGCGACGGCGGTGATCAGGAAGTACGAGGTGAAGAGCAGGGACACCTGGCTCGGCGTCGCGTCCAGGCCCTTGGCGATGGACGGCAGGATCGGGTCCACCAGGCCGATCCCCATGAACGCCACGACGGAAGCGCCCGCCGTGGCCCAGACGGCCTTCGGCTGGCGCAGGATGCTGACCGGCTCCTGGTTGAACGGATCCTCTCCCGTTACTGCCTCTGACGGCATGGGCCTCTTCCTCTCACTGGCTCCACTGGATCGATGCGTTATGCACAGAATAAGTTAGAGAGGCTAATGAATGCAAGTTACATCTAAATTCCCCCGGGGTGCCCCGGTGACCGCGGGGCGCGCGGGGTAGAGGGGCCTGGGTGCGCGGCGCGCAAGGGTGGTCGTCCTTGACGCGGCGACGGCCGGAGAGGACCGTGGGAAGGTATGAGGGGCGAACCAAGTTGCCCGAAGTGCGGAGGCCGGGTCAGGGCGCCCGGGCTCTTCGCCGACACCTGGCAGTGCGACGTCCACGGCAGCGTCCACCCGCTCCAGCCGGTCGTCCCGCCGAGCGTCGAGGCGCTCGGCGTGGTGGTGCACCGGGCGCGGGTCCCCGTGTGGATGCCCTGGCCGCTCCCGGTCGGCTGGCTGTTCACCGGCGTCGCCTGTGCCGGCGACGACCGCACCGGCGGACGCGCCACCGCCGTCGCCTGCTCCGGACCCGGACCGCTCGGCGGCATGGGCGAGCTGCTGCTCGTCGCCGAGGAGCTGGGCGTCGGGCTCGGCGCGCGGTACGCCGGCATCGACGGCCCGGACCCCGGGCCCTTGCTGCGCGTGGACGGCCCCCCGGACTCCAAGGTGCTCGCCGCCGGGCGCCCCACACCCCTCTGGCATGTCAGGCACGCCCCCGCCGACCGCGCCGTCTTCGCGGGCGAGGCGCGCGGCCTGTGGCTGTGGGCCATCGTGTGGCCCGAGCAGTCCGGACTGCTCATGTACGACGAGCTGGTGCTCACCGACCTGCGCGACGCCGGGGGAGAGGTCGACCTGGTGCCCTGCGGCGCCCTCACCCCCCGCCTGCTGACGGGCCCCTGACGGCGGGCGGATCAAGCACGCGCGCCGGTTATCCTTGAGCGTCCCCCCGTCCGGCCGCGAGCACTGGAGTACGAGTCGTGCGCATCGATCTGCACACCCACTCCACCGCGTCGGACGGCACGGACACGCCCGCCGAGCTGGTGCGCAATGCCGCCGCCGCGGGCCTCGACGTCGTCGCCCTCACCGACCACGACACCGTGCGCGGGCACGCCGAGGCCGCCGCCGCGCTCCCGGAAGGGCTCACCCTCGTCACGGGCGCCGAACTCTCCTGCCGCGTCGACGGCGTTGGCCTGCACATGCTGGCGTACCTCTTCGACCCGGACGAGCCGGAGTTCGCCCGCGAGCGCGAGCTGGTGCGCGACGACCGGGTGCCGCGCGCCCGGACCATGGTCCGCAAGCTCCAGGAGCTGGGCGTCCCCGTCACCTGGGAGCAGGTCGCCCGCATCGCCGGCGACGGCTCCGTCGGCCGGCCGCACGTCGCCACCGCCCTCGTCGAGCTGGGCGTCGTCCCGACCGTCTCCGACGCCTTCACGCCGGACTGGCTCGGCGACGGCGGGCGCGCCTACGCGGAGAAGCACGAGCTGGACCCCTTCGACGCGATCCGGCTCGTCAAGGCCGCGGGCGGCGTCACCGTCTTCGCCCACCCGGCCGCCGTCAAGCGCGGGCGTACGGTGCCCGAGGCGCGGATCGCCGAGCTGGCCGCCGCCGGGCTCGACGGCATCGAGGTCGACCACATGGACCACGACGAGCCGGCCCGGACCCGGCTGCGCGCACTGGCCCGCGAGCTCGGGCTGCTGACGACCGGCTCCAGCGACTACCACGGCAGCCGCAAGACCGTGGAGCTCGGCGCGTACACCACCGACCCCGAGATCTACGGCGAGATCACCCGGCGCGCCACGGGAGCCTTCCCGGTGCCGGGCGCCGGCGGACCCGCCACCGCGTAACAACACCCGGGCCCCGCCCGCGTACGCCGCTCAACCCTTCACCGCACCCCGTTCGCCCTCCGGCATGCCCGGCGGCCCGGGGGTGCGCCTCTTCCTCGCGGCCACCCGCCGCACACCCGCTCACTCCCCACAAGGCTCCCCTGTGTTCGACGTCGCTGTCTTCGGATCCCTTTTTCTCACCCTTTTTGTGATTATGGATCCGCCCGGAATCACCCCGATCTTCCTCGCCCTCACCGCAGGCCGCCCCGCCAAGGTGCAGCGCCGGATGGCGCTCCAGGCCGTCGCCGTCGCCTTCGGCGTCATCGCCGTCTTCGGCGTGCTCGGCCAGCAGATCCTGGACTACCTGCACGTCTCCGTGCCGGCGCTGATGATCGCCGGAGGGCTGCTCCTGCTGCTCATCGCGCTCGACCTGCTCACCGGCAAGACCGACGAGCCGACGCAGACCAAGGACGTCAACGTCGCGCTCGTACCGCTCGGCATGCCGCTGCTCGCCGGCCCCGGCGCGATCGTCTCGGTGATCCTCGCCGTGCAGCACGCCGACAGCGTGGCGAGCCAGGTCTCGGTCTGGTCGGCGATCCTCGTCATGCACGTCGTGCTCTGGCTGACCATGCGCTACTCGCTGCTGATCATCCGCGTCATCAAGGACGGCGGCGTCGTGCTCGTGACCAGGCTGGCCGGCATGATGCTGTCCGCCATCGCCGTGCAGCAGATCATCAACGGCGTCACCCAGGTCATCCGGGGCGGCTGACCGGGGTCCGGACGCAACAGCGGCCCCGCACGGTCGTTCCGTGCGGGGGCGCTTCGTCTTCGTTACGACGGCAACTCACATCGGCAAGGTGTTACGAAGCCGGACTTTCGGCCGGGCGGATGTAGATGCGCTGGCCCGTGGCCGCGGCCTGCTGCACGATCCGCTTGACGGAGGCGGCGTCCACGACAGTGCTGTCCACGGCGGTACCGTCGACATCGTCGAGTCGCATGATCTCGAAGCGCATAGGGCTTCCCTTCGTCTGATCCTCCTGCTGGAGAACTACTGGGAGGACGGTGTCCCGTCCGCAAGGATGAGGAGCGCCAGGCATGTCTGTCGAGCGCCCCACACCGGGTACAACGACTTGCCCCCTGCAATCATTCCCTACGCTAAGGAAATTTTTCGGATGTCTAAATACCCGTTGGTAATCAGGCGTACGGGCGCGACGGGACGCGCATGAACGACGCGGAGATCGGCGAGCGGCTGGACCGCACCAACGCACTGCTCGAACGCGTGCTCGCCGAGGTCTCGAAGACCCCGTCGACCCACGCGATCTTCGTGGACGCGGGATACGTCTACGCCGCCGCCGGGCTGCTCGTCACCGGCACCGAGGACCGGCGCTCCTTCGACCTCGACGCCGAAGGGCTGATCGAGGCGTTCATCGACAAGGCCCGCACCATCTTCGCGGACAGCCGGCTGCTGCGCGTGTACTGGTACGACGGGGCCAGGCGCCGCATCCACACCACCGAGCAGCAGACCATCGCCGAACTCCCCGACGTCAAGGTCAGACTCGGCAACCTCAACGCCAACAACCAGCAGAAGGGCGTCGACTCCCTCATCCGCACCGACCTGGAATCGCTCGCCCGCCACCGGGCCATCAGCGACGCGGCGCTCGTCGGCGGCGACGAGGACCTGGTCTCGGCCGTCGAGGCCGCGCAGGGCTACGGCGCCCGCGTCCACCTCTGGGGCATCGAGGCGGGCGAGGGGCGCAACCAGGCGGAGCCGCTGCTCTGGGAGGTGGACAGCCAGCGCACCTTCGACCTGGACTTCTGCCGTCCCTACGTGACCAGACGCCCCGTCACCACGTACGAGGACGACGCCCCCGTGCCCTCCCGCGAGGACGTCCACTTCGTCGGCGCGCAGATCGCGGCGGCCTGGCTCGCCGCGCGCGGCCGGGAATCCCTGGCCGACCTGCTGCCCGGGCACCCCTTCCTGCCGGGTTCGGTCGACCAGGACCTGCTGCACGAGGCCGAACGACTCCTCCAGCGCTCGCTGCGCGGCCACCCCCCGCTGCGGCGGGCGCTGCGCGACGGCTTCTGGCAGCACCTCCAGTCCCAGTACTGAGACCCGCCGGTACGGGAAACCCGGGCGGGACCTACAGGCCGTCCCAGAAGGAGGCGAGCGCGGCGGCGGTCGCCTCCGGCCGGCCCGTGTTGGGGGAGTGCTCGGCGCCCTCGATCCGGGTCCGGCGCGCCCCGAGCCGTACCGCCATCCCGTCCAGCACCGGCACCGGCCAGACGTCGTCCACCTCGCCGGAGACGACATGGACCGGCAGCCCGGTCGCGGCGAGATCGGCCACCCGGTCCGGTTCGGTGGCCAGCTGACGGCCCGTCGCGATCAGCTGGGCCGGGCGGTGGCGCAGCCAGCGCCGCCGCAGGTCCTCGCCGCCCGTCTCCGCCTCGGCCGGCGGGTCGAAGGCGCGCATCGCGTCCCACACGGCGCTCATGGTCATGGTGGCCAGCGCGTCGCCCAGGATCTTCAGCTTCACCTGCTGCGCCTCGACCACCTCGGCGGGCCCCGAGGACATCAGCGTCAGCGAGCGGAACGGCGCCGCGTCCAGCAGGACCGCGGCCCGGCAGAGCTGCCCCCCGAGCGAGTGCCCCAGCAGATGCACCGCGCCCTCGCCGGAACCGAGCGCGGCCGTCTGCGCGAGCACGTCCCGGGCCAGCTCCTCCTGCGCGTACTCCTGGAGGTCGTCCGTCCCCGGGCTCTCGAACTGCCCGCGCCCGTCGACGGCGACGGCACGGTAGCCGGCCTCCGCGAGCGGTTCCAGCAGCGCGATGAAGTCCTCCTTGCTGCCGGTGTACCCGGGCACCAGCAGGGCGGTGCCGCGCGGGGTTCCGGCGGGCGCCGCGTCCAGCACGGCGAAGTCCCCGCGCGCGGTGGGCAGCGCACGGGCACGGGCGCAGGAGGGCGGGGTGAAGGTGGGTGGCCTGCTCATGGAACGAGGTTAGAACGTTCCGCGCGCCGGCGAGGGACGGGCGGTCCGCGCCCGCGAACGACGGGCGGTCCGCGCCCGCGAACGACGGGCGGTCCGCGCCGGCGAGGGACGGGCGGTCCGCGCCCGCGAAGGACGGGCGGTCCGCGAGGGACGGGCGGTCCGCGCCCGCGAAGGACGGGCGGTCCGCGAGGGACGGGCGGTCCGCGCCCGCGAACGGCGGGCGGTCCGCGAGGGACGGGCGGTCCGCGCCCGCGAAGGACGGGCGGTCCGCGAGGGAC